>RGGX01000201.1 GCA_010024485.1 Actinomycetota bacterium
CACCGGCGAGGTGTGGATCGAGCGCGACGACTTCCGCGCTGATCCGCCGCCGAAGTACTTCCGCCTCACCCCCGGCCGCGAGGTGCGCCTGCGCGGCGCCTATCTCGTGACCTGCACCGGCTTCGAGGTCGGCCCCGACGGCGAGCAGGAGATCCTCGCGGCCGTAGTCGGCGACGAGTTGCACCCCGACCGGCAGTCCGGCCGCGGTGCGGTGCATCGGCAGGCTGATGGCGGGCTGACCCGACATGTTGAACGCCGGGGTGAAGGCGATCCACTCCCCCGCGCGCCGCATCGGTGACAGCGGGTCACCATCGACATGGTCGTGCTCGCCGATGGCCGGCGACACCTGCGCCGTCGTCGGCGTCACCAACAGGTCGAAGCCGTCGTGCCACCACCGCTGACAGCGCCGCCGGAAGGCGGCGACCTCGGCGAGCGATCGGCCGTAGTCGACCCCCGACATCCGTGAAGCGAACTCGGCCTGCAGCCAGTTGACGGGCTCCATCTCGCCTTCGGTGAGCGCTCGACCGAGGAGGTCACCGAGACCGATGCGCCCGAGCGCGGCCTGGACCGCCCAGAGCGCCATGAACCGTTCGCGGGCCCCTTCCTCGGCGAGGGCCTCGGGGAAGGCCAGCTCGACGCGGTGGCCGAACCCCTCGAGGATGCGTCCCGTCGCGCGAGCGGCCTCGGCGCATTCGTCATCGATGTCCCCGCCGACCGGATGGTGGTCGAGGAGACCGATGCGGAGCGGACCGACGTCGGCGAGGAGGGCCTCGGTGTAGGGCGCCGTCGGGGCGGGGGCGATGATGGTGTCGCCCACTCCGGGACCGTGGACCGCGTCGAGGACGAGCGCGGTGTCGCGCACCGAGCGGCTGACCACCAACTCGACACCGAGACCGGTCTCGGCGCGCAACGGACCGGTCGAGATACGTCCCTGTGACGGCTTCAGGCCGACGAGGCCACAGCATGACGCCGGGATGCGGATCGAACCGCCACCGTCGCTGGCGTGGGCGATCGGCACCATGCCCGAGGCGACGGCCGCAGCGGCTCCGCCCGATGACCCTCCCGGTGTGCGCGAGGTGTCCCACGGATTCCGCGTCGGACCGAACGCGACCGGTTCGGTCACCGGCAGGGTGCCGAGCTCGGGGCTCGCCGTGCGCCCGAGGGTGACGAGGCCGGCGCGCCGGAACCGCGCGACCAGCTCGGTGTCGCCCGCGCAGGTGTAGCCGGCGTCGCGGAGGGCGACGTTGCCGTTGGTCATCGGCGTTCCAGCCATGTGGGAGTTCAGGTCCTTCAGGAGGAACGGCACCCCGCGCAGTGGACCATCGGGGAGATCATCGGCGTCGGCGATCTCGCGGGCCCGTTCGAACCAGCGCAGGTTGACGGCGTTGAGTTCTCCGTCGAGACCTTCGATCCGCTCGATGGCGGCCTCGGTCAGTTCTGCCGCCGAGACCTTCCCAGAGGCGACCAGTTCGGCCTGGGCGGTGGCGTCGAGCCAGCGGGTGTCATCGGCGAGGGAGACCATGGAACGTTCCTACCACCGAGCCGTCAGGCAGGCCCGTATCGGAGGTCAGTCAGCGAGGCCGGGGAGGAACGCCCGCACCAGACCCTCGGCGTGATGCCGCAGCCTCTCGTCGTTGAGCTCGAGCGGCCCGTACATCCGCTCGACATGTGGCATGAGGACGAAGGGGATGGTGATCGCACCGAGCAGCGTGCTCTCAGCCAATTGATCGTCGAGATCCTGGGTGACACCGCGCTCCTTCAGCAGAGCCCAGACTCGATCGCGGCGCTCGACGAACGGTCGGGCGTGGTTGTCGACCAACCAGTTCATACGGTCGTTGTAGGAGGCGGCCTCGTGCATGATCATCCGACCCAATTCCGGATGCTCGGCCGAGAAGAGCATGAGACCGACGATCCACTCCCGCAACTCGTCGACCGGATCCTCGTAGGTCTCCTCCGCCTTGAGAAACGCGCTGCACTGAAGGAACAAGTCGTCGATCACCGCCCGCCACAGCGCCTCCTTGGAGGCGAAGTGGTAGTTGATCTGGGGTTGGTGGGCACCGGCCCGGACCGCGATAGCCCGGGTCGAGGCCCCAGCGAACCCGTGTCGCGAGAACTCAACAGTCGCGGCCGCGATCAGTTGCTGACGAACATCCAGAGCGTGTGACCCGTCAACAGGCTGCACATCGTCGGGCGACATGTCATCCACAACCGCACAGTAACGGGTGGGTGTGACAGTCCTCATTCTTCACAA
>RGGX01000202.1 GCA_010024485.1 Actinomycetota bacterium
ACCTGGGCTCGGTGCCCAGCGAATCGCCGGTGATGCTCAAGCTGTCGATCCCGTCGGTGGATGATCTCTACCGCCCTCTGGTGGACCATCCGTCGGTCCTCCGAGTGGTCGCCCTCTCGGGTGGTTACCCGCGGGAGGAGGCCAATGAGCGGTTGTCTCGGCAGCGCGGCATGATCGCCAGCTTCTCGAGGGCGTTGGCCGAGGGCTTGACGGTCGACATGACCGACGAGGAGTTCGATCGGGTGCTCGACGCGACGGTCGCCGGTATCCACGCGGCGTCGATCACCTGATCCCGAGAGGGGAGACGTCAGTCCCCGTCAAGCGGCCTCAGGACGGCGCCGGTCGGCAGTTTGGGTGAGAAGAAGGTGGACTTGGGGGGCATGACCTCGCCAGTCCGTCCCGTGCGGGTGATCTCGCTGATGGCCACGGGTCGGATGAGCACCGCCGCCGCGGCCTGACTCTCCATCGCTTGTCGTGCGGCTTCCACCGGGTCGTGCACGTAGCTCACCTCGTGGTCGGTGCTCTCGAGCACGTGTTCAAGTCGGGCTCCGTCGAGGTCGCGCGCGCCGGAGACCAGCGCCTCGTCAGAGATCAACCAGAGGAGGTTCCCCGATGGATCGACCAGGCAGGGGGCGTTGCGCTCCTTGATCTGGGCGGGGAGGCGATCGGCGTCCGCGGGGGAGTCGAGGCGACCGCCGTCGACGAGACGGAAACCGGAGGCGAGGCGGTCGACGAGGTCCTGTGGTTCGATGCCTCGGTAGACGCGGTGGATGGCCGCCACCGCGAGTTGATCCTCGGTGAGCGGACTGATGAATGCCAGCGTGTGGGACGCTCCCGGGAGCGAGGAGCCGAGTTCGCCGTGGATCCGCTGGGCAACGCCATAGCGGTGGTGCCCGTCGGCGATCAGGACGTCATCGCGCGCGAGCGCGGCCCTGATGGTCGCGATGCGCTCCGGATCAGCGATCCGCTCCCAACGGTGCTCCACCGCGCCCACCGCGCTGTCATCCATCGAGGCGACCGCCAGGAGCTCACCAGGCGCGTCGAGCGCGTCGTGGAGACCATCGCCCAGGGCGAGCCCCCACACGGGCGACAGGTTCGCTCCGGTGGCGACGGTCAGGTCGTATCGGTCGGTGGAGGCCTTGGGCGTCGTCCGCTCGTGGGGCAGGACGGATGCGCCCTCTCCGGAGGTGACCTCCAGCCCGCCGAGGACTCCGGAGATGGTCCGGGTGCGACCCAGGTTGTCGGTGAAGTTCATCCGCTGCACGGTCAGGGTGGGGGCGGTGTCCCGAACCAGGGACCCGTCGGAGATCCACTCGCGGAGACGTCCTGCGAGGGTGTCGTACGGCGTGTCACCGTCCTCGGGCAGAGCGACGTCGATGTGGGTGATGTTGCGCCGGTGTGAGGCACGCCAGTGCCGCACCTCGTCCGATCCCATGACGTCGTAGGGCGGGGCGATGACGGCCTGGGTCAGATCTGCCCGGGGGCGCAGCGCCATGAAGGGGAGGAGGTCAGCCACGTTCTCAGGATGCCATGTTCCCGACGTCACGCCCCGATGTCATGATGGGTTTGTGTCTGACACCCGGGTGCTGCTCTGCGATCTCGACGGTGTCGTCTGGCGACGGTCAGAGCCGGTGCAGGGCTCGATCGCGGCGCTCGGCGACCTGATCGGCGCTGGTTGGTCGGTGCTGTTCATCACCAACAGTTCGCACGATCCGGCTGGTCATCATCTCGACCGCCTGCTCGAGCTCGGCGTCCCGGACGGTGTCGAGGTCCTGACGTCCCCGATGGCGGCCGCCCTGCTGTGCGATCCCGGTGAGGTCGTCCTCTGCGCGGCGGGCCCCGGGGTCCGCGAGGAGCTGGCTCGGCGCGGCTGCTCGGTTCTCCCCGGCGATGTCGAACCGACCGAGGAGGTCGACGCGGTGGTGGTCGGCCTGCATCCCGAGTTCGACTATCGGCGCCTCGGTATCGCCATGCGGGCGATCCGGGCAGGGGCCCGCTTCATCGGCACCAATTCCGACCCGACCTTTCCGACTGAGGCTGAGCTGTTGCCCGGAGGTGGCTCGATCATCGGCGCCGTGGCGGTGGCCAGCGGTGTCACGCCGACCATCGCCGGCAAGCCGGAGGCACCGATGGCGGCGCTGATCCGCTCTCGCCTACCTGCGGAGGTCCGTCGCCTCGTGATGGTCGGAGACCGGGCGTCCACCGACGGCGCGATGGCGGAGGCGGTGGGCGCGGAGTTCGCCCACGTCC
>RGGX01000203.1 GCA_010024485.1 Actinomycetota bacterium
GAACACTACCGCCGGGCTCGGACGTGCCCACGGGACTCACTCCGCCGCGACGCGCTCCACAGAGACCAACGTCTCATCTGCCGCACCCCCCGGGAGCACCTCGAGGGCGAGCGTCTCCCCCGCTACGAGATCACGATGCACCTCCAGGGCCTCGAGCACATCGGCCGGCCCGCCGACGGTCAGACGGATCCTGTCGCTCACATCCAGCCCGGCATCGCGCCGCTCCTGCTGGACGCGTCGAATCAGGTCACGAGCCACCCCCTCCAGCTCGAGTTCCGGAGTGACCGCGGTGTCGAGCACGACGATTCCCCCGTCTCGCGGGAGGGTCGCGGCAGCCCCGTCGGAGTCGGACACCAGACGGAAATCGAACTCACCCGAGACCAGGTCGTGGGAGCCGACGCGAACGCCGTCACCGGTCTCCTCCCAGTCCCCGCGTTTGTGCGCGCCAATGACCTCCTGGGTCGCGCCACCGAGCCGGGGCCCCAGGGCCTTCGGGTTCAGCACGAGCTCGCGGCGACCGTGGGCGGCCACATCGTCGGTCAGGACGATCTCCTTCACATTCAGCTCGTCTCGAATGATCGCGAGATGGGGCCGCACCAGATCAACGTCGGGGGTTGCCACCGTCGCCGAGGCGAGCGGCAGGCGAACCCTCAGCCCCTCCGACTTGCGGAGGGAGAGCAGCGTGGAACACGCGTCACGCACCAGCGCCATCCCGCGCGACAGGTCCTCGTCCACCGGGAACGCTCCAGCCTCGGGCCAGTCCAGGAGATGCACGCTCGCTCCACCGGTGAGTCCACCGTGGACGTGCTCCGAGATGAGCGGCAGCAGCGGGGCCGACACCCGACACAGGCACACCAGAGCCGTGTGGAGGGTGTCGATCGCGTCCTGATCGCCGGACCAGAACCGCTCTCGACTGCGGCGGATGTACCAGTTGGTCAGTGTGTCGAGGAAACGTTCGACCGTCTCGCACGCCCCGTAGAGGTCGTAGGCATCGAGCGCCGCCGTCGAGTCGGCCACCAGCCGGTTCAACTCACCGAGGAGGTAGCGGTCGAGCACATCGGTCTGATCGGTGCGTTCACGCCCCTCCAGCCCGGCAGCCCGCGAGTAGAGGGTGAGGAAGTAGTAGGCGTTCCAGAACGGGAGGACCACCCGTCGGACGGTGTCGCGGATCCCGGTCTCCGAGACCGAGAAGTCGAGACCGCGCAGGATCGGCGAGGAGAGCAGGTACCAGCGCATGGCATCGGAGCCGTGCGCGTCGAACATCTCGTTCGGATCCGGGTAGTTGCGCAGCGACTTCGACATCTTCGATCCGTCGTCACCGAGGACGATGCCGTGGCTCACGCAGTTCTCGAACGCCGGCCGGTCGAACAGGGCGGTGGCCAGCACGTGCATCGTGTAGAACCAGCCCCGGGTCTGACCCAGGTACTCGACGATGAAGTCGCCCGGGTAGTGGTGCTCGAACCACTGCGCGTTCTCGAAGGGGTAGTGCACCTGAGCGAAGGGCATGGACCCCGACTCGAACCAGCAGTCGAGCACCTCGGGGACCCTGCGCATCATCGACGCACCGGAGGGGTCGTCGGGGTTCGGGCGCACGAGGTCGTCGACGGCCGGACGGTGGAGGTCGGTGACCTCGACACCGAAGTCGGCCTCGAGTTCGGCGATCGACCCGTAGACGTCGACCCGCGGGTACGTCGGGTCGTCGCTCACCCAGACCGGGATCGGCGAACCCCAGAAACGGTTCCGAGAGATCGACCAGTCGCGGGCATTGGCGAGCCACTTGCCGAAACTGCCGTCCTTGACGTGGGCGGGCACCCAGTTGATCTGCTGGTTCAGTTCGACCATGCGGTCGCGGATGCGGGTGACCTCGACGAACCACGACGAGATCGCGCGGTACACGAGCGGCTCGGCGCATCTCCAGCAGTGCGGGTAGGCGTGCTCGTAACTGTCGTGACGGACGAGCGCGCCGAGTTCCTTGAGCGCTCGGATCACCTCTGGGTTGGCCTCGAAGACGTGGGTTCCAGCCCACCGTGAGATCTCCGCGGTGTAGCAACCTCGTTCGTCCATCGGGCAGATCGTCGGTATGCCCGCAGCCGAGCAGAGGTTCTGGTCCTCCTCACCGAACCCCGGAGCCATGTGCACGACGCCGGTGCCGTCCTCGGTGGTGACGAAGTCACCCGGGAGCACCTGGAAGGCATTGTCGGTGTCGGCGAGGAAGTCGAAG
>RGGX01000204.1 GCA_010024485.1 Actinomycetota bacterium
GAGCAGGTGATCGCCACCACCCAGATGCAGTCCACCGACTGTCGGCGCGCGTTCCCCTGTCTCGACGAGCCCGAGTTCAAAGCGGTGTTCTCGATCACGATGACGGTGGCCGATGGCCTGACCGTGATCTCCAACTCACCGGAGTCGTCCCGCCGGGAGGTCGAGAGCCCATCTGGCCGCCGCGTGGAGGTCACCTTCGGCGACACCATGCGAATGAGCACCTACCTCGTCGCGTTCATCGTCGGCCCATTGAAGGCGACCGACGCGATCGATGTCGACGGGGTCCCGGTCCGAGTGGTGCACACCCCCGGCAAGGGGCATCTGACTGCGTTCGGGTTGGAGACCGCGGCGTTCTCCCTCAGATGGTTCCGCGAGTACTACGGGATCGACTACCCCGGCGACAAGATCGACCTCGTCGCCCTCCCCGACTTCGCGGCCGGGGCGATGGAGAACCTCGGCTGCATCACCTTCCGTGAGAACCTGCTCCTCGTCGACCCGGCGCGCTCCACCCAATCCGAGAAGCAACTGGTGGTCGATGTCGTCGCCCACGAACTCGCCCACATGTGGTTCGGCGACCTCGTCACGATGCGCTGGTGGAACGGCATCTGGCTCAACGAGGCCTTCGCCACCTTCATGGAGTTGGCCGCCTGCGCCGCCTTCCGCCCCGAGTGGGGCCGATGGGAGACCTTCGGTGTGGAGCGCAGCGTCGCCTTCGAGACCGACTCGCTCTCGAGCACCCGTCCCGTGGAGTTCGAGGTCCGATCGCCGGCTGACGCCGAGGGCATGTTCGACGTCCTCACGTATCAGAAGGGTGGCGCGCTGCTGCGCATGCTCGAGCAGCACCTCGGCGAGGAGCGGTTCCGCGCCGGCGTCTCGCACTATCTCAAGCGTCACGCCTACGGGAGCACCGAGACCGCCGACCTGTGGGATGCGATCGAGGAGACCTCCGGCGAGCCGGTGCGTCGCATCATGGACTCATGGATCTGGCAGCCCGGCTACCCACTCGTCGAGGCCACGCTCGACGGCGACGAGGTGGTGCTCGGCCAGCGACGGTTCTCGTTCTCCGACTCGGGTGACGGAACGGTCTGGGCCGTGCCGGTGGCGGTGCGCACCTCCGCGGGTGCCGAGCGGGTGCTCCTGGAGGCTGAGCCGCTTCGCCTGCCGGCCGGGTCGGGCGCGGTGGTCGTCAACGCCGGTGGGCACGGTTTCCTCCGGGTGTCGTATGACCGCGCGCTCCTCGATCGTCTGCTGGCGGAGGGTGTGGGCTCGCTCGTCACCCTCGAGCGATACAACCTCGTCGACGACGCCTGGAACGCGGTGCTCGCCGACCGGATGTCGGTGGCTGACCTGCTCGACCTCCTCGACGTGTTCGCCGGCGAGTCGGACCTCCATGTGTGGCGTGCGATCGCCTCGGTCATCACCCAACTCCGACGGATGACTCCGGAGGACTCCCTCGACGGCCTCGCCCGCCGGGTGTCAACCCTGGTCACTCCGTGCCTCGACCGACTGGGTGACCCGCAGCCCAACGAGGCCGATGTCGTCGCATCCCTGCGGGGTCTGCTGCTGCGGCTCCTGGCACTGGCCGGTGATGATCCGACGAGCGTCGAGCGCTGCCGCGCGGTCTTCTCCGATTCGCTCACCGACCCGACGGCGGTCGACCCCGAACTGCTCGCCGCGGCGACGACGGTGGTCGCTGCCCGCGGGGGTCGCGCCGAGTTCGATCTCCTCCTCGACGGGTTCCGCAACGGTCCAACACCTCAGGACCAGTTGCGCTGCCTCTACGCGCTCGCGGAGTTCGATGACGCCGGTCTCATCGCCGAGACCTGCGAACTCGCCATGTCGCCGTCGGTCAAGACCCAGAACGCCCCGTTCCTGCTCCGGGCCTGTATGGCCAACCGGCGGCACGGCGCCGTCGCCTGGCGGTTCGTGACGGCGAACTGGGTGGAGGCCAACGAACGTTTCCCGACGAACACGATCGTGCGGATGGTCGAGTCGGTGAAGTTCCTCACCGAGGCGGCTCTCGTCGATGAGGCCGCCTCGTTCTTCGATGCCCACCCGATCCCCCAGGGCGCGGCCACGCTCGCGCAGATCCTGGAGCGTCAGCGCGTCAACGCCGCGGCCCGAGCCCGTGTGGAGAGGGCCCTGTCATTGCTGCTGTGAGCACCACACCCGCGACGATGCGCGCCGCGCTGCTCACCGGTCACGGCGGCCCGGAGATGA
>RGGX01000205.1 GCA_010024485.1 Actinomycetota bacterium
ACATCACCACCTCGCCGTCGACGTTCCTGGCGGCCCGACCGATCATCTGGATCAGCGAGGTCTCACTGCGCAGGAAGCCCTCCTTGTCGGCATCGAGGATGCACACCAGCGACACCTCCGGCAGGTCGAGACCCTCGCGAAGCAGATTGATGCCGACGAGAACGTCGAACTCGCCGAGCCTCAGCGCCCGCAGGATCTCGATGCGCTGGATCGTGTCGATGTTCGAGTGGAGATAGCGCACCCGCAGACCCTGCTCGAGCAGGTACTCGGTGAGATCCTCCGCCATCTTCTTCGTGAGGGTGGTCACCAGCACACGGTCGCCCCGAGTCACGCGACCCTCGACCATCGACATCAGGTCGTCGATCTGACCCTTGGTCGGACGCACCAACACCTCCGGGTCGACGAGGCCCGTCGGGCGGACGATCTGCTCGACCACCCGGTCGGACACCCCAACCTCGTAATCGCTCGGGGTCGCCGACAGGAACACACACTGGTTGACCCGCTCGAGGACCTCGTCGAAACGGAGCGGACGGTTGTCGCGGGCGCTCGGAAGCCGAAACCCGTGCTCAACCAGGACGTCCTTCCGGCTGCGGTCACCCGCGTACTGGCCGTGGAGCTGCGGGACGGCGACATGGCTCTCGTCGATGACGAGGAGGTAGTCATCCGGGAAGTAGTCGAGCAACGTGAACGGCGGCTCATCGGGCGACCGTCCGTCGATGTGCATCGAGTAGTTCTCGATGCCGTTGCAGTAGCCGACCTCCGACATCATCTCGAGGTCGTACTGGGTGCGCATCCGGAGGCGTTGCGCCTCGAGCAGCTTGCCCTCCTGCTCGAACTCGGCAAGGCGCACCTGCAACTCGGCCTCGATGCCCTGGATCGCCCGAGCCATCCGCTCCACACCCGCCACGTAGTGGGTCGCCGGGAACACATGGGTGCGCGACATCTCCTCCAGGGTCTCCCCCGTCACCGGGTCGATCCGCGTCAACCGGTCCACCGTGTCACCGAACAACTCGATGCGCAGCACCGACTCCTCGTAGGAGGGGTGCACCTCGATCGTGTCGCCACGAACCCGGAACTTGCCGCGGCCGAGCGTCATGTCGTTCCGGTCGTACTGCATGTCGACCAGGCGTCGCAGTATCGACCGCATGTCGTAGTCGACGCCCACACTGAGGTCGATCAACTGCCCCCGATACTCCTCGGGCGACCCCATGCCGTAGATGCACGAGACCGAGGCGACCACGATCGTGTCCCGACGGGTCAGCAGAGCGGCCGTCGCCGAATGCCGGAGACGGTCGATCTCATCGTTGATCGAGGCGTCCTTCTCGATGAAGGTGTCACTGGAGGGGATGTACGCCTCGGGTTGGTAGTAGTCGTAGTAGGAGACGAAGTACTCGACGCGGTTCTCGGGGAAGAACTCGCGCATCTCCTGGGCCAACTGCGCGGCCAGGCTCTTGTTGGGCGCCAGGATCAGCGTCGGTCGCTGCACCTTCTCGATCGTCCAGGCCATGGTGGCCGACTTCCCCGAACCGGTGATGCCGAGCAGGGTCTGGAAACGCTCGCCGGCCTCGACCCCCTCCGCGAGCGAGGCGATCGCCTTCGGCTGGTCACCGGCCGGCTCGAACTCCGAGACCACCCGGAAGCGCTCATCGGCGACCGACGAGGTGACCGAACTCATCGACCGGCCCGATTCGCATCGACCACCGGCACATCGGAAGCCGGCGTGGTCGACCGATAGCGCTCCCCCTGCCCCGGCAGCAGGGCATCGAAGGCTCCGTCGACCAGATCCCAGTAGCGACGTTCGATACCGGCCCGACCACGGTCACGGCCATCGAGATAGATGTCGAGGGCCACCTGACGCGGCACATAGGTCACCACGCGGCCGAGATCGGCGATCGAGGGGCCCTCCTCGAGGAGACGCACACCGTCGGTGACATCGACCCGGTCGTAGTTGCGCTCACGGGCATCGAGCCGCACCAGTTCATCGGGATGCACCTCGGTGATGATCCCGTTCATACAGGCGCCCTCGACCGCGACGACACCGAGCGCGACCACGACGTCGACCCGATCCACATCAGGGCCGACCAGAGCACCATCGGCGACCGCCATGCCGTAGTTCCAACGGCGCTCCCAACCGTCACACTCGGCGGCGAGGAAATCGAGCCCCCGCACCGGCTGGCGACCCAACGTGCC
>RGGX01000206.1 GCA_010024485.1 Actinomycetota bacterium
GCCAGTCGTTCCAGTCCGCCGCGTACTCGTCGAGGTAGGCCGCCTTGTCGGTGAAGATCGCGTCGATCTCGGCCTCGCTCACTGGGTGCTCAACCGTCACAGCACCGGCATCAACGCTGATCTCCGTTCCCGGTACCGCCAGCACGCCGAAATGTCCGGCGGCTGACAGACGGTCGATGAACCACCGCTGATCGGGGAAGATCGTCGCCTCGGAACCGGTGACCATGTTGAGGTGACGGAGCTCGTCGTCGAGGAAGACCGGCGGGCCGGCGCTCGGAACGACGGCGCGGGCACCGATCGCCTCCACGTAGCGCATCGCCCGCGCTCCCTGACTCTCGACCTTGGCCCGGCACAACTCGAGCTTCTCCTCAGCCGGCATCTCGTAGACCATCGGATACCAGATGGCGCCCGAGTACTGGAGCCAGTGGAGGTCGACCGGTCCGTGCGCGGCCAGCGCCGTGAGATCGGTGGTACGGCAGTCGTTCTGATTGACGAGACGCGACTCGCCGTCGGAGACGACGATCGCCGAGTCGCCGCCGGGGCCGTCGGTGATCGAGGTCTCCACATGGATGGCGACGCTCAACCCCGGAGCGATCTCGATCTCGACACCATCGGTGGTGCGCACGAAGTCGGTGAACCCCAGGGCCTCCAGTCGACGGCGCTGCTCTCCGGTCGGATAGTCGGGCAGCAGGACCGGGATGTCGCGGCGGAGATGCTCACGGAGCCAAGGCTCGTCGTGGTGATCGCCGTGGAGATGGGAGACGTAGAGGAAGTCGGCCCGTTCGATCCGGTCGAGCAACTCGTCGTCGAGACGGTCGTTGCGAGGGAAGACGAACCAGGAGGCGAAGAAGGCGGGGTGGAACCACGGATCGCACAGGATCGAGCCGGAGCGGGTCTCGATGAGGATCCCGGCGTGGCCGATGGAGGTGGCGCGCACCTCAGGCCACGGGTGGATCGGTCGACTGCTGACCGCCGCGCGAGACGTGCTCGGTCCACTGGTCACCGTCCCAGTAGCGCAACTCGAACCGGCCCGAGGGGTCGGCGTACCAACCGGACGGAACCGCCGGCGTGGCGGCTGTCGAGGTGGTGGCCGGCTCGGGGTTCGTCGGGGCGCTCGGAGCCACCGAGGGCGATACCACCGCTTCTGGAGCGGGTGACGCCGATGCGGGCTCGGGGGACAGGGTCGCGTTCGATGCTGCGGGAGCGCTCGCCGCGCCGGCCGACCCGGTCGGACGGGACAGGTAGGCGATGACCGAGCCGTCGGCCGGAACGATCGCCACGACCGTCCAGCCCTCCGCTGAGCGCTCGTTGAGCGCGGTGGTGAGCGATGAGGCGTCGAAGGCGGGGACGCTGACGGACGAGAACTCGTTCATGGGCCCAACCCTACTTGCGGGTCGTCCGGCGGGCCTGTCGACCTCGCAAGCCGATGATGGGTCCCTCGGGGCAGACTGGGACCGTGGACGTCGAATCGATGCAGTTGATCGCCTCGACCCTCACACTGGTTGTCGCCGCCTCGACACTGGTCATCTGGGCCGCGGGGCTCTCGGGTCGAGGGACGCGTCTCGTCGCTCTCGTCGTCGAGTCCCGGGCGACCCTGACCATGCTGATCGCGCTCGGAGCCACCCTCGGGTCGCTCTACTTCTCGGAGGTCGCTGGATACGTGCCGTGCCGTCTCTGCTGGTTCCAGCGGATCGCGATGTACCCGCTCGCGGTCATCGGCGCCGTGTGGCTGATCCGCGGCGGTCGCGAGGGGCGCGCCTATGTCCTGCCGATCGCGGCCGTCGGCGCGTTGATCTCGACCTACCACTACCTCATCGAGTGGAATCCCTCGCTCGACAGCGGAGTGTGCGCGGCGAGCGGTCCGGCCTGTTCCGATGTGTGGTTCCGATCGTTCGGATTCGTGACCCTGGCCCTCATGGCCCTCGTGGCGTTCGTGGCCATCATCACGGTCAACGTCGTCAGCCCCCGATCAACGGACTGACACCGTCGGGCCCGTTGCTCCGGGCCCTCAGGCGCCGATGCGATCGAGTCGGTCGATGATGGCGGGGCGGACCCCCCATCGCGTCATGAGGTCGTCGAGCCGGGCAGCGGCGTCGGCATCGGGTCGTCCGGTGGCCACCGCGCGGATCATCAGGTTCTTGGCGGTGTGCTCCCCGGCGACGAACTCGATGACGTCGGTGCGATACCCGC
>RGGX01000207.1 GCA_010024485.1 Actinomycetota bacterium
AAGTCCTGGCGTTCGGGATCCATCGAGTCGTTGTTCTCCCATGCCTCGGGGATCATCATCAGGACGGCGTGGTGGAGCGGCCGACCGGCCAGGTGCAGCAGTTCGAGGACCTCATCGAATCGGGCAGTGTCGCTCGCGCCCGGCGTGCAGATCGGGAAGGCGCGCTCGAGGTTGGGCAGATGCGGCGAAGAGGCCATCGCCTCGCGAGCGCGCATCCAGTTCTGGTTGCCCTGGACCGTGTTGATCTCGCCGTTGTGCGCCACATAGCGGTACGGGTGCGCGAGCGGCCAGGACGGGAACGTGTTGGTCGAGAATCGGGAGTGGACCAGGAGGAGGGCGCTCTCGGTGCGCTCATCGGTGAGGTCCGGGTAAAAGTCGGTCAACTGGGGGGTGGTGAGCATCCCCTTGTAGACGAGCGTCCTCGCTGACAGCGATGGGAAGTAGGTGGCGAGCTCACCGTCGAGTTCGTGCTCGACACGTTTACGGGCCACGAAGGCGAGGCGGTCGATCTCGATGCCGCTGCGACCGTCTCCGGGAGCGACCACGAGATGCTCGAAGCGCGGCATCGCCGCGCGGGCGGTCGCGCCGAGGGTGGACGGATCGGTCGGAACCTCGCGCCAGGTGATCACATGCAGCCCCTCGGCCTCCATGATCCCGCCGATCTCGGCGCGGGCCCGGTCGGCCAGAGCCGGATCGTCGGGAAGGAAGGCCATACCGACGGCGTACTCCCCCGCCGGAGGCAACTGGTCGCCGATGACACCGCGCAGCAGACGATCGGGGACCTGGATCAGGATTCCCGCTCCGTCACCGGTGTCGGGCTCAGCCCCGGTGGCCCCGCGGTGCTCGAGGTTCGTCAGCGCCCGCAGGCCAGTCAGCACGAGATCATGGCTCGCGCGGCCCTTGATGTCGGCCACGAAGGACACGCCGCATGAGTCGTGCTCGAATCGGGGGTCGTAGAGGCCCCGCGGCGCAGGTCGATCGGCTGTGGTCGTCATGACGCTCTCCAGGTAGGGGGACGGATTGCGCTGGGACGACATTGGCCCAGGACGGGACAGTGTACTGCGGGGTCCGCGACCCGGCACAGCGCAGGGACCATGACACCGAACACCCGGCAACCGCCGGGAGGTCTCAGTCGCTGAAGACCGGGGGTCGTGACTCCAGATTGGCGGTGATCGCCTCGACCTGGTTCGGGCGTCCGATGAGGGCCGAGATCTCACGGCGTTCCTCAGCCAACTGTTCGGCGAAACCGTCATTGCCGCGACGTCCGAGCAGCCGCTTCGCCGCCCGGACCGCCTCCGGGTTACGTCCTGCGATCTCCCGCGCGATCGCCAGCGCGTCATCGAGGGGGTTCTCGCTCAGCCGGGTGATGAGTCCGATCTGCATCCCCTCGTCCGCATCGAGGATGCGACCCGTGAACGTCAACTCTCTCGCGATGTCAGGACGCACCAGCTGGTCGAGCATGAGCGTCCCGGTCATGTCGGGGATGATTCCCCAGTGGATCTCGCGCACCGAGAGTTGGGTCTCGGGATGCGCGACGCGGATGTCGGCGCCGAGCGCGATCTGGAGCCCGCCTCCGAGGGCGTGACCGTGCATGGCCGCGATGACGGGCACCTCGATCTCCTGCCAGACCCAGCAGATCTGCTGGCCGAGATGGGTGAGACCCGACTCGGTGAGTCGACCCGGCGAGCCCTCGTCATTCGATGCGGCACCGCCGTCGAGCATTGAGGCGAAGCCGGAGAAGTCGAGGCCGGCGCAGAACGAGGCACCGGACCCGGTGAGGATCACCGCGCGGACGTCAGGACGCGCCTTGAGCAGTTCTCCCATCGACTCGATCGCGGTGAACTGTCGACCATCGAGGGCGTTGCGCTTGTCGGCGCGCTCGAACCTGACGATGGCGACGCCCTCATCGATCTCGAGGGACACTCGTTCCGGGTCGGGGGTCTCCACGCGCGTTGTCATCCCGACAGTGTGTCAGACCACCCGTCGGGCCCACCGACCGTGGGCGACGGTGGACCGTCTGCCACACTCCTGCCGTGACAGAACACACGAACGACGACGGACGCCTCGGCCTCGACGCCGATCAGGTACTGACCACGACCCGCAGCGTGCGCAAGCGGCTCGACTTCGAGCGAGAGGTCTCCCGCGACACGGTCATGCGCGCTCTCGACATCGCGCTCCAGGCACCGACG
>RGGX01000208.1 GCA_010024485.1 Actinomycetota bacterium
GCGAGGGAGGCGCGCAGCGCGGCCATGGAGAGCACCGGGGCGTTCGAGAGCTGCCAGGACTCGACCGTCGGGATCGCCTCGAAGGTCGTGTCCATCTGGAATCGGGTCGCCTTGGCGGTGCCCCACCACCCGAGCAGTTTGGGGAGGGACTGGTCGTCGATGTGGCGTTCGTGGACGAAGGCGGCGCCGACACCGCCGGGACCGCCGTTGAGGTACTTGTAGGTGCACCAGGCGGCGAAGTCGACCCCCCAGTGATGCAGGTCGAGTTCGACGTTGCCGACCGCGTGCGCGAGATCGAAACCGACGGTGGCGCCGACCTCGTGTCCGGCGCGGGTGATCTCGGCCATAGGCAGGACCTGACCGGTGTAGTACTGGACGCCCGGCAACAGGATGAGTGCGAGGCTGTCCCCGTGTTCGGCGATGGCCGCGAGGATGTCGTCGGGGCGCAGGGTCACCTCGCCGGGCCGCGGGTCGAGGACGACGAGCGAGGTGGCGGGGTCGAGTCCGCGCTGGCGGATCTGGGACTCCACGGCGAAGTGGTCGGACGGGAAGGCGTGCCCCTCGATGAGCACCTTGTGGCGAGTCGGTGTCGGTCGGTAGAAGCTCACCATCAGGAGATGCAGGTTGACGGTGAGGGAGTTCATGGCGACGACCTCGTGCTCACCACCGCCCACGAGGGAGGAGAGCGGAGCGGTGAGGAGTTCGTGGTAGGCCTCCCAGGCGAGGTCGCCGGTGAAGTGACCCTCGACCCCGAGAGCGCTCCACCGGTCGAACTCGGCCGTGACGTTGTCGCGGGCCGCCCTCGGGAGAGCGCCGAGGGAGTTGCCGACCAGGTAGATCCCCTCGGGCAGCTCGAACTCGGCTCGCAGGTGAGCAAGCGGGTCAGCGGCGTCCAGCGCGGCGGCGTCGAGCGTGACCTGATCGGTCACAGTCGACCCGCTTTCCCGGGATGGAGCGCGCCGCAGTTGGGGCAGGTGCGCGCCTCGAGGTCGGCATCGAAGGCCTGGAAGAGCGGAGGAAGGTCCTTATCGATGGCCTGCACCTGTACCTCGACTCGGTGGACGAGTTGGGAGCACTCGAAGCAGACCCATTCGAAGCCGTCGAGCTCGCCGGCGGGACGCTGGTACTCGACCACCACCCCGATCGATTCGGGGTCCGGTCGCTGTGGGGAGTGACGTACGCCGGCGGGGAGCAGGTAGACGTCGCCCTCGCGGATCGGCATGTCGTAGGGGGCCTCGCCCGGACCGGGCCAGATCACGAGGTTCATGTCGCCCTTGACCTGGTAGAAGAACTCCTCCCGTGGATCGTCGTGGAAGTCGCAGCGTTCGTTGCCTCCGCCGACGACCATCACGATCATGTCGGCCTCCCGCCAGATCTGCTTGTTCGCCACGGGTGGTCGGAGCTCGTCGCGGTGATCCTCGACCCACTTGGCGAGGTTGAAGGGCCGGCGGCGGTCGGGGCTCGGGTCGTAGTCGGTCATGGGTTCTCCCGTGGTGGTCGGTCAGCCGGTTCGATCGGCGGTGGCTGCTCGGAGTCGGGCCGCGGCCTCCAGCGTGGAGGTGAGGTCGCGGAGTCGGTCGATGAGATCGGTGAGATCGCCGGCGTCGGCGAGTTGCTCGGCCTCGAGGGCCTTGGCCTCGGCGGTGAGGGTGGTGGCGAGTTGGGTGCCGCTCGGAGTGATCGACACCAATCGTTGGCGGCGGTCGTCGGGCCCGTGCTTGCGCACGACGAGTCCACGCTCCTCGAGGCGCCGGAGCGCGTGGGTGACGGTCGGCTGGGGGCTGAGGGCGGCGTTGGCGAGGTCGACGACCCCCAACTCACCGCTTTCAGCGAGGACGGCGAGCACTCGCCACTCGGAGCGGGCGACGCCGTAGCGGTTGAGCACCGCGTAGAAGGGCGCCGACAGGGTCTGGTCGGTGCGGCGCAGCAGGTAGGGGAGGTACCCGTCTAGGAAACCCGAGGCGTCGGCCGTCACCGGAACGACATTAGATTCATAAGAATCTAATGTCAACGGGCTCACGTGGACGTCGGGTGGTTTCTCGGTTCATGACGGCCCGAATTCGCCGCCGGTCGCGATCAGTCCGCGGCGGAGTCCCAGCGCTCGCGCAACGTCGACCACACGCCCTGATCC
>RGGX01000209.1 GCA_010024485.1 Actinomycetota bacterium
GGGCGGCCAGCACCTCGGGTCGCGGGCTCACCTCGGGTACGCCGACCTCCCAGAAGGAACCGCCCTCGGTCCAGGTGTAGGCATCGGTGCGCATGGCGATGACCGTGGTGCGGTCGGCGGTGCGGGCCCGCTCGAGCGCGCCCTCGAGCTCAGCGATGCTGCTCACGGTCTCGGCGTTGCACCCCATCGCGGCGGCGTGGGCGGCGAAGTCGACCCGGATCTCGTCGACGATGCGGGAGTCGGCGATGAGGTTGTTGAACGGGACACCACCCTGGTTGACCTGTAGCCGGTTGATCACCGCGAATCCGCCGTTGTCGCAGACGATGACCGTCATGCGATGACCGGCGAGCACCGATGAGTAGAGGTCGCTGTTCATCATGAGGTACGAGCCGTCACCGACGAGGACGACCACCTCGCGCTCGGGAAGGGCCATCGCCGCCCCCCAACCACCGGCGATCTCGTATCCCATGCACGAGTAGCCGTACTCGGTGTCGAACGAATGGCACACATCGGACCGCCAGCCGTTCACCAGTTCACCCGGGAATCCGCCGGCGGCGGTGAGCACATAGGTGTCGTCGGTCGCCGTTCGACTGACGGCACCAACGACCTGGGCGTAGGTCGGGAGCTCGGTGTCGCCCTGGTCGGGGTCGGCGATGCGGTCGATGTAGGCGTGATACTCAGCCACCTCGCTGGCGCAGCGTTGCGCCCACTCGCTCGGCGCGGTCCACCCGTCGAGCAGGGCGCCGATTTCGGTGATGGTCTCGCGGGCATCGCCGATGACGGTCTGCGCCAGGTGTTTCGTCGCGTCGAAACGGGCGGTGTTGACCCCGATGAGACGCATGTCCTCGTTGGCGAAGACGGTCCACGAGCCGGTCGCGAAGTCCTGGAGTCGGGTGCCGATGGCCAACACCAGATCGGCCTCGCCGGCGAGGGCGTTCGCCGAGGTGCATCCGGTCACGCCGAGCGGCCCGGCGTGCAGCGGGTTCGACTGCGGGATGGAGGTGCGACCCGCGACGGTCTCGACCACGGGGATGCGATGCCGTTCGATGAAGTCGAGCAGTTCGCTCTCGGCCTCCGACCAGTGCACCCCACCACCGGCGATGACGAGCGGCTTCTCTGCCCCTCGGATCGCTTCGACGGCGGCCTCGATCTCCGAGCGGTCAGCCCGCTGACGCCGTGGCTGGTGGACGCGCTCAGCGAAGAACCGCTCCGGGAAGTCGAAGGCCTCGGCCTGCACGTCCTGCGGCAGACCGATGAAGGCGGGCCCGCACTCGGCCGGATCGAGCATGGTCTCGACGGCGTTCGGCAGCGACTGGAGGATCTGCGCCGGATGGGTGATGCGGTCCCAGTAGCGGGTGACGGCCCGGAAGGCGTCGTTGACGGTGGTCGACGGCGCCCCGAAGTGCTCCACCTGCTGGAGCACGGGGTCGGGTACGCGGGAGGTGAAGGTGTCACCGGCCAACAGCAGGAGCGGCAGGCGGTTCGCCATCGCGACTCCGGCCGCGGTCACCATGTTGGTGGCGCCGGGCCCGACCGATGAGGTGGCGACCATGATCTGTCGGCGCTTGACCGCCTTGGAGTAGGCGGTGGCGGCGAGCGCCATGCTCTGCTCGTTCTGACCGCGCCAGGTGGGCAGTTCGTCCTGGACACTCTCGAGGGCGTGGCCGAGGGAGGTGACGTTCCCGTGCCCGAAGATCGCGAACACTCCCGGGAAAAGCGGCACCGTCCGACCGTCGATGACGGTCTTCTGGGCGATCAGGAAGCGGACGATGGCCTCGGCGGTGGTCAGTCTGATCGTCTTCATCGGCTCGCTCCTCGTCGTGATGATCCCGGTGTTCTCGGTTGTCCCGTTGTTCTCGTTCTGCCTGCTCGTTCGTCGCGCTCGGTGTGCACGGTGCTGTGCCTCTCGGCTGCAACCCGATGTCAGTCCTGTCGGATCGAGGTGACGTTCTCCCAGGCGCCCGACTCACACGAGCGCAGCCAGGCCGATTGGAAACTCACATAGTCGATTGCCTCGGAGAAGCCCGGTCGGTGCTGCTCGCCGGAGGCGACCGCCGACAGGAACTCGTAGTTCTCGATGACCTTGAGATCCTCATACCCGATGGCGTTGGCGTCCCCGGGCACGAAGTG
>RGGX01000210.1 GCA_010024485.1 Actinomycetota bacterium
CGGTGAGGTGCACGACGGCGCCGCGACCATGGACCACATGGCCCAGGAGCAGGAGCGTGGCATCACCATCACCTCCGCCGCCACGACCTGTGTGTGGGACAACCACCGAATCAACATCATCGACACCCCGGGGCACGTCGACTTCACCATCGAGGTGGAGCGCTCGCTCCGCGTGCTCGACGGTGCGGTCACCGTCTTCGACTCCGTCGCCGGTGTCGAGCCCCAGACCGAGACGGTCTGGCGTCAGGCCAACAAGTACAACGTCCCGCGGTTCTGCTTCGTCAACAAGATGGACCGCATCGGCGCGAACTTCTACCGCACCGTCGAGATGGTCGAGTCGCGTCTCCAGGCGAACCCCCTCGTGGTGCAGCTCCCGGTCGGCGCCGGTGGGCCCGAGTCGAACGAGCCCTTCGCCGGTCTCGTCGACCTCATGAAGATGAAGGCCCTCATCTGGCGCGACGAGGAACTCGGCGCCAAGTGGGACGAGGTCGACATCCCCGACCATATGGCCGACCAGGCCGCTGAGTACCGCGAGAAGATGATGGAGACCATCGCCACCTCCGACGAGGAGGTCATGGAGAAGTACCTCGGTGGCGAGGAGGTCTCCCTCGACGAGATCAAGCGCGCCATCCGTACGGGCACCCTCGCCGGTGACTTCGTGCCGGTGCTCTGCGGTTCAGCCTTCAAGAACAAGGGTGTCCAGCCGATGCTCGACGCCGTCATCGACTTCCTGCCGTCCCCGCTCGACATCGAGCCGGCCCAGGGGACGAACACCCGTGGCGACGAGGAGATCTCCCGTGGCCCGAACGACGACGCCTTCGCGGCTCTCGCCTTCAAGATCGTCGCCGACCCCTTCGGCAAGATGACCTACTTCCGCGTCTACTCGGGAGAGGTCAACAAGGGTGACGAGATCTACAACTCCACCAAGGAGAAGCGCGAGCGCCTCGGCCGCATCCTGCTGATGCACGCCAACCAGCGCGAGGACCTCGACGTCGCCATGGCCGGGGACATCGTCGCCGGACTCGGCTTCAAGGAGGTCACCACCGGTGACACCCTCTGCGATCGCGACAAGCCGGTGATCCTCGAGCGGATGGAGTTCCCCGAGCCGGTGATCCACGTGGCGATCGAGCCGAAGACCAAGAGCGACCAGGACAAGCTCGGCAAGGCCCTCAAGTCGCTCTCCGACGAGGACCCGACCTTCCGCGTCCGCACCGATGAGGAGACCGGCCAGACCGTCATCTCCGGCATGGGTGAGCTGCACCTCGAGGTGCTCGTCGACCGCATGATGCGCGAGTTCAGCGTCGAGGCGACGGTCGGCAAGCCGCAGGTCGCCTACCGCGAGACCATCACCAAGCGGGTGGAGTCGGTCGAGTACCGCCACATCAAGCAGTCCGGTGGTTCCGGTCAGTTCGCCGTCGTCAAGCTGACGATCGAGCCGAACCCGGGCAGTGGCTACGAGTTCGTCGACAGCATCACGGGTGGCCGCATCCCCCGCGAGTACATCCAGCCGACCAACCAGGGCATCCAGGCCGGTCTCGAGTCCGGCGTCCTCGCCGGCTACGGCATGGTCGATGTCAAGGTGTCGCTGGTCGACGGCCAGTACCACGACGTCGACTCCTCGGAGATGGCGTTCAAGGTGGCCGGTCAGATGGGTCTCAAGAAGGCGGCCGAGGCTGCCGGACCGGTGCTGCTCGAGCCGATCATGGCCGTCGAGGTCGTCACCCCCGAGGACTACATGGGTGACGTCATGGGCGACCTCTCGAGCCGACGCGGTCGGATCGAGGGCATGGAAGCCAACGGGAACACCCAGACCGTCCGCGCGCAGGTTCCGCTCTCGGAGATGTTCGGCTACTCGACCGACCTCCGCAGCCGCACCCAGGGTCGCGCCACCTACACCATGCAGTTCGACAGCTACCAGCAGGTGCCCGGGGCGATCGCCGACGAGATCGTCAAGCGCGTGCGGGGCGAGTGACCGGGGCGTCAGCCCACCGACAGATCAACCAAGACAGATCAAACGAGACAAACAGGAAGAATCAGGAGAGAACGATGGCCAAGGCGAAGTTCGAGCGTACGAAGCCTCATGTGAATATTGGGACGATGGGTCATATTGACCATGGGAAG
>RGGX01000022.1 GCA_010024485.1 Actinomycetota bacterium
GCCCCGCTGGATGAGCCCGGCGAGCGGATCACCATGGTGAACGCGTATGAGTCCCTCGATGTCGGGCACGACCTCCAATGCCGCACCCGCGACCTCATCGCGGTCGACGACCATGAGGTGCTCTACGCCGAGTGGGTCCGCCATGTCGCCTGGCGGGCCCGCCACCGTCTCGCTGCGGTCGAGCGCGATGCGCCCTTTGGTCTCGACGCCGACGCCGCGGTTGAGATGCTCGAGCGCGCTGTGGAGGACGTGCGATCAGCGATCGACGACATGCGAGCCGGCTACCGGGAATCCGAGCACTACGAACAGCGAGTGGATGACCGGTGAGCTGACCGGACCGTCGGGGCTGTCTTCGGCTCAGTCGCCGGGGCTGTCGCGGAGACCGTCGTTGAAGATCTTGAACATGTCGTAGACCTCCTTACAGGCCTGACACACCGGGAGCTGCCGAGGATCGCGCGACGGAACCCACACATGTCCACACAGCGCCTCGAGCGGTGTCCCGTTGATCCGCGCCTCCAGCACCTTCGCTGCCGCGGTTTCGCCAGGTCCCACCTTCACGATGTGAGCCACCTCGGGTTCGCCGGTCTCGGTGACCTCCTCGGTCTCGGGAATCGTCTGAGCGGGGAGCGTTTCGAGATCGGTCATGTCGGCGTCAGTCCACGACGTGACAGTCCCTCCGGTGGATGGCCACGTTGAGCACTGAAACACTAGGTGATCGCTCCGCCGGGCATCTCGTCGCGGGACGGGTTAGGGTGACACTCGTGTCCGGCCAGATGATTCTCGTCATCGCTCCCGTCGCGATCGTCATTGCGATCGCGGCAGCGGCCGCGCGCGTCCCCGCTGTCGTACCGGTACGGGTGCGGCGCAGGCGGGGACGGACCATCGTCCGGTGAGGACGAGCCACCCCGCCCGCTGCTCCGACAGCGGGCGCTGTCGGAGGCCGACCCCGAGGAACGAAGATGACCGCCAATCCCACCGCCGACGCCACACCAGGCGAACCCGGTAACCCACCGACATCGTCCCGACCGACGACGGGCTTCGCGCTGAACGTCGAGGCGCGGGCTGACGCCGACGCGTTCGCGCATCTCGTCGCTGCCGTGTCCGGTCTCGGTGCCGACATACGTCGGGCGTCGAGCGACGGCGACACCCGGCGTCTGCTCATCGCCTGCTCGGGCACCGACCATCAGGTGGCCGTGCGAGCGACCCTCGCCGGGGTCGACGGCGTCGAACTCATCGCTCTCGACGATGCGACTTTCGCCCTGCACGAGACCGGGAAACTGCGGGTCCAGCCCACCGCTCCCCTCGACGGGCCCGATGACCTGGCGATGGCCTACACCCCCGGGGTCGGTCGGGTGTCGACCGCGATCGCCGAGCAACCGTCGAGTGTCTGGCAGTTGACCGGACGGGCCAATGCGGTGGCGGTGCTCTCGAACGGCACCGCGGTGCTCGGACTGGGCGACATCGGGCCGGAGGCGGCCATGCCGGTCATGGAGGGCAAGGCGGTGCTCTTCAAGCAGTTCGCTGACGTCGATGCCTATCCGATCTGTGTCGATGCTCCGACCGTCGATGAGATGGTGGCGATCGGCGCGGCCATCGCGCCGACCTTCGGTGGCATCAACCTGGAGGACATCAAGGCACCGGAGTGCTTCGAGATCGAACGTCGGCTCCAGGAGATGCTCGACATCCCGGTGTTCCACGACGACCAGCACGGGACCGCCATCGTGGTGCTGGCCGCGGTGATGAACGCGGCGAAGGTGATCGGGCGCTCGCTCTCGGATCTGCGCGTGGTCGTTGTCGGGACCGGTGCTGCTGGGGTGGCCTGCTCTCGTCTGCTGCACGAATCGGGTATCGGCGACATCATCGGTGTCGACTCCCGCGGGGTGCTGTCGGCTGACCGCGAGGGGCTCAACCCCACGAAGCAGTGGTTTGTCGATCACGGGAACCGCGCCGGGGTCACCGGAGGTGTGCGTGAGGCCCTCGCGGGGGCCGATGTGCTCCTCGGGTTGTCGGGCCCCGGCGTGATCGAGCCCGAGTGGCTCGGCGACATGGCCGACGGGGCGGTCGTCTTCGCCCTGGCCAATCCGGTCCCGGAGATCATGCCTGAGCTGGTTCCGCCGAATGTCGCCGTGATCGCAACCGGTCGAAGCGACTATCCGAACCAGATCAACAACGTCCTCGCCTTCCCGGGTGTGTTCCGAGGCCTGCTCGATGTGCGGGCCACGAAGGCGACCGATGGCATCAAGGTGGCTGCCGCCTCGGCACTCGCCGCGATGGTCCCGGAGCCGACCGCGGATCGGATCATCCCCGGTGCCTTCGATGAGGGTGTGGCCGAGGTGGTCGCGTTCGCGGTGGCGCGAGCCGCCGAGGCGGAGGGACTCGCGCGCGACGACGCGTGAGGGGAGGAGGTCGCCGTGATCCTGATCGACCAGGCCCGCTGGTGGTACCGCGAGCGACGCTGGTGTCATCTGGTGAGCGACCGCGACCTCGAGGAACTGCACACGTTCGCGGCGGCGAACGGCATACCTGAGCGAGGATTCCAAGGGGATCACTACGACGTGCCCGAGGAGTATCGCGGTGCTCTGATCGCCGCCGGGGCGGTCGAGGTGACCAGCGTCGAACTGGTCCGGCGGCTCCGAGCCGCCGGCCTACGACTCACTCCGGCTGAACGGCGGAGACGGAGCGCGGCCATCGGTCATCCACCATCGGGGTGACGGTGTCGGGCCCGAGTGCGAGCCAGTCGAGGAGCTCGACACCGGCGCCCTCGCAGAGTCGGTCCAGTTGGTCGGGACGGTGGTGCGGCGTCGAGCCGGTCGGGTCGACGGTGATGATCACCACGCGCTCCGTCGGGTCGCGGCTGATGCCGAGCGCGTGCTGGGCTGAATCGGCGAGCGCGATCACCGTGTCGAGATGAGCGGCGATCGTCTCGACGGACCGCGCCCCGTCGGTGCCGTCGATGGCGACCATGCCGACTCCGCGGTGTTCGGCGTCGAGGGTGAGGACCACCGTCTCGGGTCGCAGTGGGCGCGAGACCACCAGCGACACCGCGGCGATGGCCTCGGAACGCGAGTCGATGGGATCGACGCCGGCGGTCGGGACATCGTCGGGATCGATGCCGGCGAGCATGCGCTCGACCGGGGACGGATGCTGTTCGGGGCTCCGAGCGGCGGATGGATTCATGAAGGACTCCCTTCGTCGGGCGTGTATGCCACGTGAGGGAGAGGTCGGTACGGCCCAACCTAGGAAGGGGGTGCGACGGTACTCTCGCAACGTCGTGTCGTCCCCACCCCCGAAACCCTCCGAATCCGAACCGGTCGAGGCGCCGGCGGCCGGAGGCGTGCGGGGCAGTTGATGAGCCGTATGTCGAGTGACCTGAACCAGGTGCAGATGTTCGTGGTGATGCTCCCGCTCACGATCTCCCATGTGGCCCTCATCACCGGGGTCGCTGTCGTGCTCGTCGTCACCGATCCGTTGCTCGCGCTCGTCACGTTGGGGGCTCTGCCCTTCATCAATCTGACGGCGCGTCGGTTCTCGAACGCGATCCACCCGGCCGTCCTCGCGGTGCAGTCGGAGCAGGCCCAGCTGTCGACGGTGGTCGAGGAGTCGGTCGCCGGGGTCCGGGTCGTGAAGGGTTTCGGCGCCGAGCGCGTGCGGATGGAGGCTCTCACCACCGAGGCCGACGACATCCGGGAGGTCTCGATGCGCGCGGCGAGGGTGCGGGCGCGGTTCCTCCCGGTGATGGAACTGCTGCCGTCGCTCAGTCTCGTCGCGGTGCTCGGCGTCGGCGGTCTGCGGGTGCTCGACGGCTCGCTCACGATCGGCGAGCTCGTCGCGTTCAACTTCTTCGTCACCCTGCTCGTGTGGCCGCTGCGCTCGATCGGGATGACGGTGGCCTTCGCCCAGCGCGCCGCGGCGGCGCTCGAGCGGGTCCATGAGGTGCTCGATGTCGAGCCGGCGATCGCCGACCCGACGCATCCGGTCGAGTTGCCCGCGGGCGCCGGGGCGGTCGCCTTTACCGGTGTGCGGTTCGGCTACGGGGACGGCTCGGTTCTCGAGGGGTTCGACCTGTCGATCGACCCGGGCGAGTCGGTGGCGATCGTCGGTGCCACCGGATCGGGCAAGTCGACTGTGGCCCGTCTCCTGCTGCGCTTCTACGACCCGGAGGCCGGTTCGATCTCGATCGACGGGGTGGACCTTCGAGATATCAGGGTCGACGACGTCCGCCGCGCGGTCGGCATCGTCTTCGAGGACACCTTGTTGTTCAACGACACGGTCGCCGCGAACATCGCCTTCGCGGTCCCCGGTCTCGATGTCGCGACCCGGCACGAACGCATCCGGGAGGCGGCGAGGGCGGCGGGGGCTGAGGAGTTCATCGACGCGTTGCCAGCCGGGTTCGAGACCGTGCTCGGCGAGCGGGGGTTCTCGCTCTCGGGTGGTCAGCGTCAGCGGATCGCCATCGCCCGCGCGGTGCTCGCCGACCCACGGGTGCTCATCCTCGATGACGCGACCAGCGCGGTAGATCCCTCGAAGGAGCACGAGATTCGCTCGGCGATGGGAGCGGTCATGCGGGGTCGCACGACGATCGTCATCGCCCACCGGCCCGGCACGATCGCGATGGCTGATCGGGTCGTCCTCGTCGACGACGGTCGGGTGGCTGCATCGGGCACCCATGCCGAGTTACTCGCCTCGATCGAGCGCTACCGGGAGGTGCTGGCCGCCGACGGTGCGGTGAACACGGTCGGGGGGTCAGGCTGATGTGGGGCGGGGGAGCGGTCGCTCCTGAGGACCGGCTCGACGCTGCCGCGACCCGTCGGGTGATCCGCCGCGCCGCCCGGCTCGGTCGGCCGTTCCGGGTGACGGTGCTCGCGGCGGTCGGCTTCGTGGCGATGGCGACCTCGGCGACGATCGTCGGGCCACTGCTCGTGCGGCACGGCATCGACTCGGGTATCCGGGCCGACGATCGACGCGAGCTCGTGGTCGCCATCGTCGGGTATGTGGTCGTGGTCGGGATCGCCTTCGTCGGCTCGCGCGGTCAGTACCTGCTGGTGAACCGGGCCGGTGAGGGTTTCCTGAGGGAGCTGCGCCTCCGGTTGTTCGCCCACATCCAGCGCCAGTCCCTCGGATTCTTCGATGAGAACAAGGCCGGGGTCCTCGTGGCGCGGATGACCGCCGACATCGAGTCGATGTCGGAGCTCGTCCAGTGGGGCCTGCTGCAGTTCGTCTCGGCCGGCATCCTGCTCGCCGTCGCGCTCGTGGTCTTGGTGTCGTTGTCCTGGCAGTTGACGTTGGTCGCGCTGCTCGTCCTACCCGTCATCGTCGTCGCGTCGATCAAGTTCCAGCGCGATTCGAACCTCGCCTACCTCGGGGTGCGCGAGCGTGTGGGCGAGAACCTCTCGGCGATCCAGGAGAACCTGGCCGGTGTGCGCGTCATCCAGGCGTCGGCCCGGGTCCATGAGCAACGTCGGAGGTTCGGCGAGTCGAACCGGGCGCTCTACGACGCCCACCTCCACAGTGTCCGCGTGTCGACCTGGTACTTCGGCCTGGTCGAGCTCGCCGGTGTGGTCGCCACCGCTCTTGGGTTGGCGGCCGGCGGATGGCTGGTGGCGCGGGGTTCGGTGTCGGTCGGCACGGTGGTCGCGGTCGTGTTGCTGCTCGCCAGCCTGTTCGAGCCGGTCCAGCAGCTCTCCCAGCTGTACAACACGGTGCAGTCGGCGGCGGCCTCGCTCCACAAGATGTTCGCGATCCTCGACACCGAGCCCGATGTCGACGAGCACGAGAGGGCCGTTCGCCTCCCTGAGACGGGACGCCTCGTGCTCGACTCGGTCACCTTCACCTACCCCTCCACGTCGACGCCCGCGCTCGTGGACGCCTCGCTCTCGGTCGCCGACGGTGAGCGGATCGCCCTCGTCGGGCCGACGGGGGCGGGCAAGTCGACGCTGGCGAAGTTGATCGCCCGTCTCTACGACCCCGATGACGGGTCGATCTCGCTCGGCGGGTGCGATCTGCGTGACGCCACCCTCGGGAGCCTGCGGGAACGGGTCGTGGTGGTCCCCCAGGAGGGTTTCCTGTTCAACGGCACGATCGCCGACAACCTGCGGCTCGCGCGCGCGTCGGCGACCGACGATGAGTTGCGTGCGGCGCTGGAGCGGATCGGCGCCCTCGCGCACATCGAGTCGTTCCCCGACGGACTCGACACCGAGGTGCGCGAACGCGGGTCACGTCTGTCAGCCGGCGAGCGGCAGCTCGTGTCGCTCGCCCGGGCCGCTCTTGTCGATCCTGCGGTGCTCGTGCTCGATGAGGCGACCTCCAACCTCGATCCGGGGACGGAGGCGACGGTGGAGCAGGCATTGGAGCGACTCATGGAGGGTCGCACGGTCGCGGTGGTCGCCCACCGGTTGTCCACCGTGGAGCGGGCCGACCGGATCGTGGTGTGCGACGGGGGTCGCATCGCCGAGGTCGGCACCTGGGACGAGCTGGCGGAACGTGATGGCGGGCGTTTCGCGGCGCTGGTCGCGGCCTGGCGCTCCGATCGCCCGGTCGTATAGGGCTCAGGCGGGGTCGAGTACCAGCAGGAACTCGATGAGCCCGTCGGGCTCGACCGTGATGCCGGCGATCGACGGGTCGGCGATGCCGAAGTCGGTGAACACCACCGGCACGGTGCCGAGCACGCCGAGGCGGCCGTCGGTGATGCGGGCCTCCACGGTGACCTCCACCGGCAGGGTGACACCGCGGAGGGTGAGGTCACCCGAGACCGCGGTGGTGACCGAGGCCCCCTCGGTGGCCTCGACCCCGAGGTCGGCGGGTGAGGTGAGCGCGAAGGTGGCGGTCGGGAACTCCGAGGCCGACATGATCCGTCCGCGGAACTGGTTGTCGCGTCGGCCGTCGTCGCTGGTGATGGTGGCGACGTCGACGGTGAAGGTGGCCTCGGTGAGCACGGTCCCGTCGAGTCGGAGCTCGCCGGTGACCTGGTCGGTGCGTCCCACCCCCTCGGTGGGCACGCCGAAGAGCACCTCGGCGACCCGGTAGCCGAGTTCGCTCCCGGCACCGATGACCCAGAGGCCGTCGGTGTCGCCGGTCGCCGCCTCATCCGATCCGCTGTCGTCGCTGTCACCACTGCTTGCCGCGGTCGTCGTCGGACTTGAGTCGTCGGAGTCGGTGTCGTCGGCTCCGCCGGCGTTCTCGCTGGCGACCGTCGTGCTCGTCTCGGCGGCCTCGGTGGTCGTGGCGGCGAGGGCCGCCTCGAGGTCCGCGGAGTCGAGCGCCTCCGGGGCGTCGTTGATCACCTGGGCGTAGAAGATGATCGCCCCGTAGCCGATGGCGATCAGCGCCACCACGGCGCCGAGGATGATGAGGAGGCGACGGCGGGCGCCTCCGGTTCGGGCGGGTTCGGGTGCGGTCTCCACGGATGCAGTCTGGCAGCGCGCTTCCGAGGTGTCCCGTTGTGCGCGACTCGGGCAGACTGTGGCGATGAGCGCTCCCTCGATCCCGTTCTCCTCCGTGCCGGATGTGGCGGTCGCCCGGGGTGTGCCCCGATCGGCGACGCTCGTCGGTGTCGCGGTCGGCGAGTCGGGCGCGGTGCCGCGCTCGCTCGGTGTCAGCCGTCGTGATCTCGAACGGCTCGGTTTCTCGGGTCGGATCGGCCAGACGCTGGTGGTTCCCCGTCGCGACGGGGTGTCCTCGGTCGCGGTCGGCGTCGGGACCAAGCCGGACGCGAACCAGCTCCGCGACGCGGCTGCTGCGTTCGTCCGCGCCTGCGGTCGGCATCGTCGGCTCGCGCTCGACCTGTCGTCGGCCTGGTCGGCGAACCGCGCTGACGCCCGGGCGGTGACCGAGGGCGCGATCCTCGCCGCCTATCGCTACCCGGGTATCACCGCGAAGCCGGACACCGCCTCGCGGTTCGATGAGCTCACCGTGGTGTCCCCGGCGAGCCGCGCTGTCGAGACCGGTGTCCGACAGGGAGCGGTGACGGCGCGGGCCGCGACGCTGGCCCGTGATCTCGCGAACACGCCACCGGCGCATCTGAACGCCCGTGACATCGCCGATCTCGCCGTGTCGCTCGGGCAGCGTCACGGGTTCGGTGTCGAGGTGTTCGACAACGACGATCTGGTCGAGATGGGGTGCGGGGGACTGCTGGGGGTGAACCGCGGCAGCACGGAGCCGGCCCGCCTCGTGAGGCTGACCTTCGAGCCGTCGAACCCGAAGGGTCATGTCGCCCTCGTCGGCAAGGGCGTCATGTACGACTCGGGCGGCATCAGCCTCAAGCCGAGCGATGCCTTCCATGTGGTCATGAAGATGGACATGTCGGGGGCCGCCGCGGTGCTGTCGACGATGACCGCGCTGCGCGATCTGCGGTGCCGCACGAGGGTGACCGGCTATCTGGTCTGCACCGACAACATGCCGTCGGGTTCGGCCCTGAAGCTCGGTGACGTGCTCACGATGCGCAACGGCAAGTCGGTGGAGATCCACAACACGGACGCCGAGGGTCGCCTCATCCTGGCCGACGGGCTCTCGCTCGCGGTCGAGGACGGACCCGACGCGATCTTCGACATCGCGACCTTGACCGGCGCCGCCATGGCGGCCCTCGGCCCGGAGGTCGCCGCGGTGCTCGGCAACGATCAGGCGACCGTCGATCGCATCCGCTCGGCATCGTCCTCGACCGATGAGCCGGTGTGGCAGATGCCGCTCGAGTCGACCCGCTACCGCAAGTTGCTCGACTCGGTCGCGGCTGACATGCGCAACATCGGCGGCCCCTACGGCGGCTGCATCACAGCGGCGATCTTCCTCTCGGAGTTCGTCGGTGATGTGCCGTGGGCGCACATCGACATCGCCGGACCGATGAAGGTCGACGGTGACGAGTCGTGGCGCTCCAAGGGCGCGACCGGGTTCGGAACCCGTCTGCTGATCGACACGGTCACCAACTGGTGAGCCGCTCCGGGGCGGTGAGGCCGCCGAACGTCGTCTTCATCATGAGTGACGACCACGCGGCGCACGCGGTGTCCGCCTACGGCAGCCGGATCAACTCGACGCCGGGGATCGACCGCATCGCCGCTGGGGGGATGCGTCTCGACGCGGCGTTCTGCACGAACTCGATCTGCACGCCGAGCCGGGCGGCGATCCTGACGGGCACCTACAACCATGTCAACGGTGTCACCACCCTCGACACCCCGCTCGACAACTCGCTGGTGACCTTCCCGCGGCTGCTCCGCGAGGCGGGCTACCAGACCGCGATGATCGGCAAATGGCATCTCGGTCACGGCCCGTCGGCTGATCCGGCCGACTTCGACTTCTGGCGGGTGCTGCCCGGCCAGGGCCACTATCACGATCCGGTCATGCTCGCCGATGGAGGCGAGGTGGTGGAGCGACGCGGCTATGTGACCGACCTCATCACCGATGACTGCATCGACTGGATCGATCGCCGCGATCCGGATCGACCGTTCCTGCTGTTGTGCCACCACAAGGCCCCACATCGTCGGTGGGAGCCGGCCCCTCGTCACGCCACGCTGTTCGACGGGGTCGACGTCCCCGAGCCGGAGACGATGTTCGAGGACCTCATCGACGGCCACGCGGACCGCGCTGCGGTGGTGCGGGCTATGCGGATGCGCCTGATGGATCTCGATCCGGTCTACGACCTGAAGGCCCCGGTACCCGATGGGCTCGACACCGAGGCCGAGCTCCGGTGGAGGTATCAGCGCTACATCAAGGACTACCTGCGGGTGGTGGCCGCGGTCGACGAGGGTGTCGACCGTCTCCTCGATCATCTGAATGCCATCGGGGAGGCCGATGACACCGTCGTCGTGTACACGAGCGATCAGGGCTTCTTCCTCGGGGACCACGGATGGTTCGACAAACGACTCATGTACGAGGAGTCGCTGCGCATGCCGTTCCTCGTCAGCTATCCGCGCCGTGTCGCTGCCGGCTCATCGACCGACGCGATGGTGCTGAACGTCGATGTCGCCCCGACCATCCTGGAGTGGTGCGGGGTAGACGTGCCCGAGTGGATGCAGGGCCGTTCGGCGGTCCCGGTCCTCGAGGGGTCGACGCCTGATGACTGGCGGACCTCGATGTACTACCGGTACTGGATGCATCGCGATGACGCCCACGGGGTGCCGGCCCACCTCGGTGTGCGGACCGCCTCCGAGAAGCTCATCTGCTACTACAACGATCCCTGCGACCAACCCGGAGCGAACGGCCCGGTCGACCCGGTCGAGTGGGAGTTCTTCGATCTGGCCAACGATCCGTTCGAGACGACGAACCTCATCGATGACCCGTCTCGGGTCGACGACATCTCGCGGCTCCGCGTCGAGCTCGAGCGCTTGCAGACCGAGGCCGGCGACCACTGGCCCTGACAGGGCTCGGTCAGCGATGCAGCGAGATCACCTCGCCGGCGCGGGCCGCCGCCGCCGGTGGCACACCCGCGTCGACGAGGCTTCGCTCGAGGTCGCGTCGTTCGCAGGTGGAGCCGAGCCGAGCCCAGGCGGGATGCTCGTCGCGGAAGTCCTCGGGGAGTCGCCGTAACTGTCGGTAGGGGAGGTTGGGAACCCTGCGGCGCACCTCGAACCCATCGGCGGACGGCCTGATCAAGCCGAACATGACGCACCGGTGGAGAGCGCGACCGAAGGGCGACTGCTCGCGGCGCCGGTAGCTCATGCCGAGCGAGCGAGCTGTCGCGGCGAGGTCGATCTCGAAGCCGTTGGGGGCGAGGTCGAACTCGTCGGCGAGGCGGCGCATGATCCACGCGGCCGACGGCCCGATCGTCGCCACCCAGTAGCGCTCGACGTACGAGCTGCGCGGGTCGTGACCACGGGCGTCGACGATGGCGTCGATCCACGGGCGGATGACGGTCGGGCAACTGTCGTCGGGGGTCGTCGTCGTTCGGGGTTCGCTGAGGGTCTCGGTCCGGTCCATCGTTCCTCCTGTGTGTCCGGGGCTGAGGGGGCGCGCGTTGGCGTGACAGGGGGAAGACCGGCCACACTCGGGTGGTGCCCGGGGAGACGACCGTCGATGAGGTGTCGGAGTGGATCGCGGCGGCGTCGCGGGTGACGGTGCTCACCGGAGCGGGGATCTCGACCGATTCGGGCATTCCCGACTTCCGAGGTCCGCAGGGTCTGTGGACCCGCGATCCGGCGGCGGAGAAGGTGTCCGATCTGTCCCATTACCTCGGTGATCCGGAGGTGCGTCGTGCCGCGTGGCGGAGTCGGATGGCGAATCCGGCCTGGACGGCGGAGCCGAACGCCGGCCATCGCGCGATCGTCGATCTCGAGACCTCCGGTCGGCTGCATGCCGTGGTGACCCAGAACATCGACGAGTTGCATCAGCGGGCCGGCAACTCTCTCGAACGGGTCATCGAGGTGCACGGCACGGTGTGGTGGACGCGGTGCTGGTCGTGCGGTGACCGTCATCCGATGGCCGACACCCTGGACCGGGTGCGCGCCGGGGAGGAGGATCCGGCCTGTCTCGCCTGTGGCGGGATCCTGAAGAGCGACACGATCAGCTTCGGCCAGTCGCTCGTCCCAGAGGTGATCGACCGGGCCTTCGCCGCAAGCTCCGAATGCGACCTGATGGTGGCTGTGGGGTCGACGCTCAGTGTGTTCCCAGCAGCGAACTGTGTGCCTCGGGCTCGGGCGGCGGGGGCTCGGGTGGTCATCGTCAACGGCCAGGAGACGGCCATGGACCGCTATGCGGACGCGGTGCTCCTCGGGGGCATCTCCGAGGTGCTGCCGGCCCT
>RGGX01000211.1 GCA_010024485.1 Actinomycetota bacterium
TGCTCGAGTTCGAACGCGATGCGATCTACGCCAGAGAGTGGCTCTGCGTCGGCCGCGCCGAGCGCATCCCCGAGCCCGGTGACTGGTTCACCGTGAACATCGCCCGCGAGCCGATCATCGTGGTGCGCGACAAGGAGGGCGACGTTGGGGCGATGTCCGCCGTGTGCCAGCACCGCGCGATGCAGGTGTGCGAGGGGGAGGGCAACACGACCACCTTCAAGTGCCCGTACCACCACTGGATCTACGGACTCGATGGTCGGCTGCTCGGAGCCCCCGCGATGGAGCGGACGGAGAACTTCGAGAAGTCGGACTGGGGTCTCCCGCAGATGCGGGTCGAACTCTGGATGGGCTTCATCTTCGTGAACCTCGACGCCGACGCCGCCCCGCTGTCGCCGACCCTCGAGCGGTACTCGAAGTACCTCGTGAACTACGACCTCGAGAACGCGGTGTGCCCCGGGACGTTCACCCTCGAGGACATGCCCTGGAACTGGAAGGTCATGTTCGAGAACTTCAACGACGGTTACCACGCGAACCGGTTGCACCAGTACGTCCAGGACTTCTGTCCGTCCAACCTGTCGGCGTTCCCCGAACCGTGGAGCGATGACTCGAACGTCATCTTCCGGACCTCGGGTTACACCCATCTCGACGGCGGCTTCAACGCCACCCATCGCGTGATCATGCCGGTGTATCCGGACCTGACCGAGGAGGAGCGTACGCGGTCCACATTCGCACTGGTCCCGCCGACCCTGTGTTTCGGCACGGCGCCCGACCAGTGCTTCTTCTTCCTGGTGCGCCCGAAGACGGCGCAGACGATCGATGTGGAGATCGGGTACATCTTCCATCCGTCAGCGCTCGAGGATCCTCTGTTCGAGGAGAAGGTCATCCTCTCCGACGCCGGCGTGCAGGTCTTCGTCCGCCAGGACCAGGACGCGACCACGAAGGTCCAGATGGGTCTCAACTCCCGGTTCGCGCCGAGGGGTCGCTACTCCTGGCAGGAGGAGAGCCACGTCCAATTCAATCGATGGCTCACCCAGCGCTACCGCGCCGGGTGGTCCAACCGAGCAGTCGCCGCCAGTTGACGGCGTCGTAAGTCACCTACAACAGCAACGGGGGAAATGACAATGATGAGAAAACGATCCACCAGGATGGCGGCGCTCGCAGCCTCCGCGGTGCTTTTCGTGGCCGCCTGCGGCGGAGACGATGACGCCGCTCCCGCGGCGGAGCCCGCGGCTGAGGAGCCTGCTGAGGAGCCGGCCGAGGAGCCTGCTGAGGAGCCGGCCGAGGAGCCTGCTGAAGAGCCGGCCGAGGAGCCTGCTGAAGAGCCGGCCGAGGAGCCTGCTGAAGAGCCGGCCGAGGAGCCCGAACCCGAGGTTGACGAACTCGTCGCCGCGTTCGATGCCAACGGTGACGGCACGCTGACCATCGGTGTTGCCGCTGCAGGTCCGCGCGATGACGAGGGGTACTACCAGTCGCTCGTCGACTTCGCGGAGGCCTTCTCGGCGGAGAACGGCTTCGCACCTCCGATCGTCAGCGACATGATCGGCGCCGAGGAGGCCGCTCAGAAGATGTCCGACCTCGCCCAACAGGGTGTCGACATCATCTTCGTCGGTGCCTCCGAGATCGCCGAGCCGCTTCCCGACCTCACCGAGCAGTATCCGGACATCTTCTGGTATTGCAACTGTGGTGCCGGGTTCCCTGAGCTGCCAGGACTCGCTCAGGCAACCGACTGGGGCGCTGCGATCCACTACACCGCTGGAGTGGCCATGGGCCAGATCCTGCTCGAGCAGGGGAGCACCAAGTCGGTCTTCCTCGGGTGCTGTGAGTTGAACTTCGAGGTCGAGGCCTACGAGGCGATCCGATTCGGTCTGCAGTCGGTCGATCCGTCACTCGACATGGAGTTCGTCTCGACGGGCGACTTCCCGTTCGACTTCGACAATGCAGCGAACGCGACAGCCGCGCTGTCGGCTGCCGCCGCCGACGGTGTCACCCTCGCCTACGCCTACCTCGGTGGTGCGCTCAACCCGGTCGGCCAGCTCGCGACCGAGGAGGGCATCGCGGTCTTCTCCGCCGGCCCGGTCGACATCTGCTCCCGCGACGACG
>RGGX01000212.1 GCA_010024485.1 Actinomycetota bacterium
ACCGGGCGACACGGCGGTGGAGTCGGTCGATGAGACCTCGACCACCGCGGTCGTCGCCTCGACGGAGGTGGCGGCTCCGACCACGACCATCGTGAAGGTGCCGATCGCCCGGACGCTCGTGCGCGGCCTGGCCGGCGAGGACGTGCGGATGGTCCAGGGGCGGCTCGCTGAGATGGGTTTCGACCCGGGCCCCATCGACGGGGTGATGGGAACCATGACCGGACAGGCGATCTGGGCCTACGAGAAGCTGGTACTCGGCGTCCCGCGGGAGGAGGCAACCGGATCGGTGACACCGGAGCTGTGGGACCGCATGCAGGAGCCGTCCGGCATCGTCCCGAGACGCCCGACCGGCGGGGTGTCGAATCACACCGAGATCTACCTGCCCGAACAGGTGCTCGTCGTCTTCCAGGCCGACGAGCCGGTGCTCATCACCCACATCTCCTCCGGTGAGCTCGACGAGTTCGGGGCCCCGGCCCTCTACTGCGAGACGGTCACCTATGACACCGACTCCAACGGCAATCTCCTCGAGGAGCCGGTGACGAGGGACATCTGCGCCTACTCCAAGACGCCCGGCGGTGTGTTCACCTACCGCCGGATGATCGAGGGGACCCGGAACGGACCCCTCGGCGACATGTGGAACCCGGTGTACTTCAACTACGGGATCGCGGTGCACGGGGCGCTCAATGTGCCCCTCGAGCCGGCCTCACACGGTTGTGTCCGGATCCCGATGCACATCTCGGAGTACTTCCAGGGTCTCATCACCCTTGGCGACAAGGTGCTGGTGTGGAACGGCGACCAGGAACCCGAGGACGTCTCCGATCTCGACAGCCTCCCGTCCTTCGACGGGAGTGTCGCGCCGCCGTCGACGACCACCTCGTCCACGCTGCCCGGGCAGCTCGGCGCCCCCATCGACCACATCATCGTGCGCGGTGACAACCCGTCGAGGCTCGCTGAGATGTACGGGGTCGCTCTCGAGATACTCAACGAGGCGAACGCCGAGAACGCCAGGGCCTCGTCGAGGTCGCCGGGCGAGGTCGCGACGGTGCTGGCGCGCTCCGGCGCCCGGTCGAGCCCGAGGGTGATGTCGTCCACCCAGGCGCCGATGAGGCAGTCGGTGAGCAGGGCGCGCTCCAGGCCGGTGGCCGGTGAGCCGATCCGGGTCAGGACCTCCTCGACCCAACCGAGTCCAAGCAGATAGCCGAGCACGAAGTCGCCGACCTGCTCGTAGGCGGCGAGCACCGGCGGCTGGCCGAAGACGACCTCCCCCGGGCAGAGGGTGACCTGGTCGACGATGCGGCGGGCCTCGGAGCAGGTCGTCCCGTCGAGTGAGGGTCGGGCGGTGAGGCCGACCGGTTCGCCGATCACGATCGACCAGAACTCCTCCAGATCGCTGCCGAGGAACTCCCAAGACGGTGAGCACTCGGGGTTCGGATCGAGGGCGCAGTCGTAGGGGGCGTTACCGCCCCTCAGCATGTCGTCGACGCTGAGGAATTGGTTCGGCATCAGGTCGAGGGGCTGGTCGATCAAGGTGAGGCAGGTGTCGAGACCGGACTCGAAGCCAACCTGGAAGGCGCCGATGCGATCGAAGCCGGAACCGTGACCACCCTCATCGAACTGGTCGACCCCGGCGGGGTCGCGGACATTCAAGATGGCGATCAACGCCGTGCGCACATCGCCCTGGTCGAGGCGGAGCACGGTTGAGCCGTCGCGGGCCGCTCTTCCCGTCCATGCCCCGGCGACGCAGTCGGCCTGCTGTTCCAGGAGGATCGTCGGGATCCTCCCGTCGAGGAGTCTGAGCCGGTCCTGGAGGGCATGCCCGTACTCGTGGGCGAGCACCACAGCTGCCGCCGAGGGTCCGTGGTCTCGGCTCAGTTGCTCGAGCAGGCCGTTCGGTCCGTCGTCGAGCACGACCACATCGCCGATCGGGCAGTAGAAGGCGACGAACTGGGTCAGATCCTTGTACGAGGTGGTCGCACCGTTGCCGCATCCGGGTATGTCATCCGCCCCGGGCCCGGCGGCGATCCGGCCGCCGCGCAATCCGTCCCAGGCGCGCCCGTCCGGCGTCGCGAACGCCTCCGACAGCCATTCATCGACGTCGAC
>RGGX01000213.1 GCA_010024485.1 Actinomycetota bacterium
ACTCATCACCGTCGCGATAGGCGGTCGTCCTGATCAGGGTCGGGTCGCTCCCCGCCACCTCCGGCTCGGTCATGGCGAAACAGGATCGCGACGTGCCCTCGCACAGTGGCCGGAGGTAACGCTCGTGCTGCTCCGGGGTCCCCCAGTGCAACAGGGTGTGCTGATTGCCCTCGTCGGGGGCCTGGGCGTTGAGCACGAACGGGCCGATCGACACCTTCGCCGCCTCAGCCGACACCGCCGCCATCGCCGTCGGGCCGAGACCCATCCCACCCCACTCGACCGGCATGTGCGGCAACCACAGCGACCGCGACTCGCGGGCCTCCTTCCGGAGGGCGACGATGCAGGCCACCACCTGCGACCGGTCCGACTGATCGATCGCCTCCCATTCGGGTCGCACCCGCTCATCCATGAACGCCCGGACGCGGAGCCGGATCTCGTCGACCTCGGGCGGAAGTGAGAAATCGATCATGGTCCATTGTCGTCGTTGACGGGTGGGCGCTGCGAACCGGGTCGGCCTAGCCTGCCGACGTGCACGAGACACCCCGACCCGTCGGCGACTCGCCGTCGTGGGACCGGGACACACTCCCCGAGGGCGACGACAAACAGCGCGCCGTTCGCGAGATGTTCGACGCGATCGCGCCCCGCTACGACCTCGTCAACCGCATCATGACCTTCCGCCTCGACGTCCGCTGGCGACGACGAGCCATCCGGGACCTCGCCCTCCCGGCTGGCTCGAGCGTGCTCGACCTCGCCTCGGGCACCGGGGATCTGTGCATCGACCTCGCCGCCGCCGGCCTCCGGCCGCTCTCGATGGACCTCAGTTACGGGATGCTCGCCGCCGACCGCTCCGGGTCACCCCGAGCCCAGGCCGACATCCTCCGGCTCCCGGTCGGCGACGGTGCCGTGGACGGGCTGACCTGCGGATTCGCACTCCGCAATCTCGTCGACCTCGGGACCTTCTTCACCGAGGCGGCGCGAGTGGTGCGACCCGGCGGACGCATCGCCCTGCTCGACGTCGGCGTCCCCCACAACCCGATCGTGCGCCTCGGCAACTCGATCTACTTCGGTCGAATCGTGCCCCTGATCGGCAGGATCCTCTCCGACGGCGCCGCCTACCGGTACCTGCCGCGCAGCGTCGCCTACCTCCCACCGCGGGAGGAGCTCGTCGCCATGCTCCGCGAGCGGGGATTCTCGAACGCGGTGCATCACCAGTTGAGCGGCGGGCTGACCCAGTTGATGACCGCCACCCGGGACTGAGATGGACGGCCTCCGCTCCATCAGCTTCGACCTCGACGAGGGCGACGCGGCGACCGCCCCACTCGTCGACCTCGCCGGAGCCGACGGCTACCTGTTCACCCGTGAGCGTCGTGGGATCGCCGCCTGGGGGCGCGCCGCGCGGTTCCAGCTCGACGAGGCCGTCCCGAGACTGAGCTCGATCCCCCACGAGGACCGGAGCAGCGGCTGCGCCGGGCCGCTCGCCCTCGGCTCGGTCGCCTTCCTTCCCGACGAACCAGCCGAACTCGTGGTGCCCGCCGTGGTCATCCGCGACGACGGATCGGGTCGACGCACGGTGACGGTCACCGACAACGAGCCAGCGGAGACGTCACCGGACATTCCGGTCCACCGTCCACCCCAGCCGTTCGCCGCCGCCTTCGAGGTGTCCCCTGACAGCGACATCGACCGTTACCTCCTCGCCGTCGAGCGGGCCGCAGGCGCGGTTCGCGCCGGCGAGATGGACAAGGCGGTGATCGCCCGCACCGTCCGGGTGCGCAGCGACGCCGAGATCCCCGTCCACTCGGTCCTGCGGCGCCTCGAATCGATGTTCTCGTCCACCTACCGGTTCTCCATCGACGGACTCATCGGCGCCTCACCGGAACTCCTCGTGGAGGTGGAGGGCGACACCGTCCGCGCCAATCCACTCGCCGGCACCACACGCACCACCGGAGACCCCGACCGCGACCGCGCACTCGCCGAGGATCTCCTGCGGAGCGAGAAGAACCAGATCGAGCACCGCGCGGCGATCGAGATGGTCCGCGACACGCTCCTCCCCCACTGCTCCTACCTCGACTGGACCCCCGAGCCATCGATCGTGCGGGTCGC
>RGGX01000214.1 GCA_010024485.1 Actinomycetota bacterium
CTCGTGCCGTCCTGCTCGCGGCCCGTGACCGAGGGCATGGTGGTGACCACCAGGTCCGAGCGGGTGGACCACTCCCGACGGATGGTGCTCGAGTTCCTCGGCTCATCCGTCGACCTGTCGCTCACCGATCACGTGGACGACTGGAACGCCGAGTACGGGGCCGATCCCTCGCGGTACGGCGAGGAGGCTGCGCGCGTCGACGAGCCGGTTCGGGTCGACAACGACCTCTACGTTCGGGACTACTCGAAGTGCATCCTGTGCTACCAGTGCGTCGACGCCTGCGGTGAGCAGTGGCAGAACAGCTTCGTCATCGACATCGCAGGACGGGGCTTCGATGCGCGGGTGTCGACCGAGCACGACGTCTCGCTGCCCGACTCGGGCTGCGTCTACTGCGGCAACTGCATCCAGGTCTGCCCGACCGGCGCCCTCATGTTCACCTCGGAGTACACGATGCGCGAGCAGGGCACCTGGGACGAGTCGCGCCAGAGCCAGGTCGACACGATCTGCGGCTACTGCGGTGTGGGATGCAACCTGACGCTCCATGTCCAGGACGATGCGATCGTCAAGGTGTCATCACCACCCGACAGCGGCATCACCAGCGGCAACCTCTGCGTGAAGGGGCGGTTCGGCTTCCAGCACGCCCAGAACCGTCCCGCCGACGCCTGAGGGGCGCCCTCAGCCACCGCCCATCGCGGTGACGATCCGTTCGAGCACCGCAGGACTGGTCGCCATGTTGAGCCGGACGTGCCCCGAACCCTCCGAACCGAACTGCGGGCCGGGGCTGACCTCGACCCCGCGCTCCCGGAAGATGTCGCGCGGCACCGCGCCCTCGCCGAGGTGCGAGCAGTCGATCCAGGCGAGATAGGTGGCATCCGGCATCCGGTATCGCGATCCCGGCAGGTGTTCGGCGAGCAGATCCACCAGGCGGTGCCGGTTCTCGTCCAACACCTCCATCACCGCCGCGAGCCACTCGGCTCCATCGGTCCAGGCGGCGACGGCGGCCTCCACCGCCACGATGTTCGGCGCCCCGAAGAAGTGATCCGGGAAGGACCGCAGGCGCTCCTCGAGGTCGTCGTGGCCGACGTGCATGACCGCCCACCGCAACCCGGCGAGGTTGAAGGCCTTCGATGCGGAGGTGACGGTCACCGTACGGCGCGCCGCCACCTCTGAGACCGCGGCGAACGGCAGGTGCCGCGCACGGTCGGACGGATCGCCGTGCACCAGATCGGAGTGGATCTCGTCGGAGACGACGATGAGGTCGTGCGCCTCGGCGATCTCGGCGATGCGCTCGAGTTCAGGACGGTCGAAGCGGTGGCCGGTCGGGTTGTGCGGGTGGCACAGGATCATCAGGCGGGGCCGCTCCTCGGCGATGATCCGCTCAACCTCGTCGACCCGGTCCGCTCCGACGGGGAGCGAGACGGTGCGACGGCCCATCTCGGTCAGGGAGTTCAGGAACGGGTGGTAGGCCGGAGTGTGCAGGGCGATGGCGTCGCCCGGGCCGGTGAGCAACTCGATGGCGATACGGACGCCCTGGAGCACATCGGCGAGATCGTGCACCCGTTCGACGTCGGGCGTCCATCCCCATCGGGCGGTCATGCGCTCCACGAACAGCCGCGCTGCGGGAGATGGGGTCGCCCCCCAGTTGGGGTAGCCGAGAGCACCGCGTTCCACGAGCGCCGCGAGTCGCGCGCTCACCGCCGGAGCGACTGGGAAGTCCATATCGGCCACCCATGCCTCGTATACGGGCGTGGCAAGATCGCGCCATTGGGCTGCATCCGCCTCTGGGATCGTGATGATTTCATTTCCCAAATCAACGGCGATATCGCGTGCAGGCGCATCGGCGGCTTGCTGTGTGCGCCCTGCAAAAACTGAGAACTCTAACCCTGAATTTGCATCAATGACCGCCTTCAGATCATCGGGCAGCCCCGCGTAAACATCCTTATTCATCGCCATAACGAAGGTCAGGTTGTAGACGGCAGGCCCCTCGAATTCCGTGTGATAAGAAATCAACTCAGCCACGCGCACGGACGACGTAACCTCCCACGGGAAGGTCGCACCATCAATCACACC
>RGGX01000215.1 GCA_010024485.1 Actinomycetota bacterium
GGTGTCTGCGCGTCGAGGGCGGCGAAGATCCCATCGAGACCACCGTGGGCATTGATCAACTTGGCCGCCGTCTTCTCGCCCACCCCGGGCACCCCCGGCAGGTTGTCGCTCGGATCACCTCTCAGCGCCGCGTACTGCGGGTAGAGCGCCGGCGTCACCCCGGTCCGCTCGAGGATGCCCGCCTCGTCGTACAGGGCGTAGTCGCTGACCCCCCGCTTGTTGTAGAGCACCCTGATGTGCGGATCGCGGACCAGCTGGTAGCTGTCGCGATCACCGGTCACGATGATCACATCATCACCACGAGCCGCGAGACGGTCAGCCGCCGTGGCGATGAGATCGTCGGCCTCCCAACCGGAGGCCTCCACCTGATGGATCCCGGCGGCCGCCAACACCTCGCGCACCACCGGAAGCTGCTGCCTCAGCGTGTCCGGCGTCGACTCACGCTGCGCCTTGTACTCCGGCTCCGCCTCGTGACGGAACGTCGGCTCCGGACGGTCGAAGGCGACGAGCACCCCGTCGGGCTGCTGGTCGCGCAGCACGTTGACCAGCATCGACACCAGTCCGAACACCGCGTTCGTCGGTTGCCCGGTGCTCGTGGCCATGTCCTCCGGCAGGGCGAAGAAGGCGCGATAGGTGAGCGAGTTCCCGTCGATGAGCAGGTGTCGCGCCACGGGGCTGACGTCCTCAGCCGGGCCGGAGCGACCCGTCGAGAATGCGATCGGCGACATCGCGCATCCGTACCCGCTCCGACATCGCGGTGCGCTGGATGAACGAGAAGGCGTCCGACTCGGACAGCCCCACCTGATCGATCAGCACGCCCTTGGCCCGGTCGACGACCTTGCGGGCCTCGAGCTGCTCACCCAGGGCATCGATCTCGCCGGTGAGATCCCGGAGCTCGCGGAACCGTCCGATCGCCACCTCGATGGCCGGAACGAGATCGCTCCGCTGGAAGGGCTTGACCAGGAAGGCCAGCGCGCCGGCATCCCGCGCCTGCTCGATGACCTCACGCTGACTGAACGCCGTCAGCATGAGCACCGCGCACAGCTTCTCTGACGTGATCACACCGGCCGCCTCGAGGCCGTCCATCCCGGGCATCTTGACGTCGAGGATCGCGAGATCGGGGGCCAGATCGCGAACGAGGGCCACCACCTCATCGCCACGACCGGTCTCAGCGACCACCTCGTAGCCCTCCTCCTCGAGGGTCTCGCGGAGATCCATGCGGATGATCGCCTCATCCTCGGCGATCACGACCCTGATGGCCATCAGCCCTCACCTCGCAGACGACGACTCATCGGGTGGCCGCGGCGATCCGGTCGAGCAACTCGTCCTGACGACGCTCGAGATCGGCGATCTCGGCGAGCAGGTGCTGGCGATGACGATCGAGCGCAGAGGCATGGCGGCGGGCGTCAGCGGCCTCGAACTCGGCGAGCGGGGTCTCCGAGACCAAGGCGCGCAGGGCCTGGTCGTCGGCCTCCGAGGACACCACCGAGAACTGCTCATCGATCTGAGCCAGTTCATGGCGGAGTTCCGCCAGACGGGCGCCATTCTGCGCCAGACGTCGTTCTGCGAGCCATGTCGCCATCACGACATGCTAGGCCGACTGTTCCGCGACAGGCAGGAGCGTTCCCGGGTAATCCCAGCTCATGCCGGTGCCCCGAGTCGGATTCGAACCGACACTGGACGGTGTTTGAGACCGCTGCCTCTGCCGTTGGGCTACCGGGGCGACGCGCCGAGCCTACCGGCGCGCCATCCCGCCTACCGGCCGGTAGCCGAGACTTCCCGCGATGCCCGTCTAGCCTCTCCGGCGTGCTTGCGTTCACCTTCCCCGGACAGGGGTCGCAACGTCCCGGAATGGGTCGCCCCTGGGTCGACCACGACAGCTGGGACCTCGTCAGCGAGGCCAGCGAGGTCGCCGGCCGGGACGTCGGCCGACTCCTCCTCGACGCCGACGCCGACGAACTCCGCGACACCCGGAACGCCCAGCTCACCACCTTCGTCTCGAGCCTGAT
>RGGX01000216.1 GCA_010024485.1 Actinomycetota bacterium
ACCGAGTGTGGTGGCCGTCGCCGATCGCGAGCTCAGCCGCCGATCCGATGGCAAGGTGCATCTCATGCGGGTCGAGGCCGAGTTCGCCGATGACGGGCGCTGTCATGTCGTTCCGGTGCGCGCCCAGGGGAGCCATCAACTGGCGGCCACCGCGATGGCGAACGCGATCGCTGTCGTTCCCGACGGTGATGGCATCTCCGCCGGTGACGACGTGGCGGTACTGCTTCTAGGCTGAGTCGATGGTCGCGCCCGGTGGACATCGCAGGGAGGATCTCGTCGACCCGTTCGGGAGGGTCATCAGAGACCTGCGCATCTCGGTCACCGACCGCTGCAACTTCCGCTGCACATACTGCATGCCCGCTGAGGGGATGACCTGGCTGCCGCGCAGCGAGGTGCTCACCTTCGAGGAGATCCACCGGATCGCGTCGCTGTTCGTCGACCGTTTCGGAGTGGAGGGCATTCGTCTGACCGGCGGCGAGCCGACGGTGCGGGCCCACCTGCCGATGCTCATCTCGAAACTCGCCACCCTCGGGGTCGACCTCGCGATGACCACCAATGGGGCGACGCTGCGGAACACCGCCGACGAACTCCGAGCAGCCGGGTTGTCGCGGATCAACATCAGCCTCGACACCCTTCGGGCCGATCGCTTCGAGCAGATGACGCGCCGTGACGAGCTCGCCAATGTGCTCGCCGGGATCGATGCCGCCGTGACGGCGGGCTTCGATCCCGTGAAGATGAACGCGGTGGTCGAGCGTGGTGTGAACGACGACGAGATCGTCGATCTCGCGCGGTTCGGCCGCGATCGTGGAGTCGAGGTGCGGTTCATCGAGTTCATGCCCCTCGACGCCACGGGGCACTGGGCGAACGAGCGGGTGGTGGGTCAGGACGAGATCGTCACCCGGATCGCCGAGGTGTTCCCCCTCGAGCAGATGCCGGCCCGTGGGGCCGCCCCCGCCGACCGTTGGCGGTATCTCGACGGAGCCGGCACCGTGGGGGTCATCCCCTCGGTGACCAAGCCATTCTGCGGTGACTGTGACCGGGTTCGCCTGACCGCTGAGGGCCAGTTCCGGACCTGCCTGTTCGCCACCGACGAGTTCGATCTGCGCGAGGTGATGCGCTCGGGTGGCGACGACGACGCGCTGGCGGAGCGAATCGTCGCGGCTGTCGGCACCAAGTGGGCCGGACACCAGATCAATCGGGTCGAGTTCACCCGACCCGCCCGCTCGATGAGCCAGATCGGCGGCTGAGGCCGCGAGGGCGGCTCGGTAGCATCGCGTCATGTCCGAGGTGCAGTTCACCCATCTCGACCCGATGGGTCGGGCCCGGATGGTCGACGTGACCGACAAGGAGCCGACGCACCGACGAGCGGTCGCTCGCTGCAAGGTGTTCATGCGGCCCGAGACCACCGCGGCGATCGCGAACCGCGAGGTGCACAAGGGTGACGTGCTCGCGGTGGCGCGAGTGGCGGGCATCCAGGCGGCCAAGCGCACCTCCGACATGATCCCGCTCTGCCATCCGCTGATGGTGGGGGCGGTGACGGTGAGCTTCGATCTCGGCGAGGATCATGTCGCCGTCGAGGCCTTCGTCGACACCGTGGATCGCACCGGCGTCGAGATGGAGGCCCTGCATGCCTGCTCGGTTGCGGCGCTGACCATCTACGACATGTGCAAGTCGGGGGACCGCTCGATGACCATCGGCGAGTTGGCGCTCTGGGAGAAGACCGGTGGCCGATCGGGCACCTATCGGCGCCCCGACGGCTCGGGGGAGTCGATCGAGGGGTCGACCGGCGGTCTGTGACGCCCGTCACGGATCCGTGCGCTGCGTTGGCTGTTCTGTCACAATTGTCGTACAATCGTAAAGAACGGATCGGGGCCCACCGGCCCCGCCGCATCGAACGAACATCCCGATACCGCATGACCACCCCACACCTCCCCCCGACGAATGGCGCCGACCGTGGGTGAGCTCGTCCTCCTCATCGTCGCCGCGGCCTGGGCAGCAGTGCTCATCCC
>RGGX01000217.1 GCA_010024485.1 Actinomycetota bacterium
GTGACGACCGTCGATTTGTACCGACGCTCCCCTAGCGGAGGAAGTCGAGGATCGAGGTCGAGAGCACGCGCGCGGACACACCGAGGGCCGCCTGATAGGCGACTTCGTTCTGTCGGAGCTCGAGGAGCTCCTCGGCGATATCGGTGTCGAGGACGGTGGATCGTTGCGCCTGCAGTTGGGTTCGGCGGTCGAGGAGGCGTTCCTCGTGTTGTTCGACCGCCTGCTGTCGGGCGCCGACCTTGGCGATCGCCGAATGGATGCCCTGCGTGAGCTCGTCCAGGCGGTTGAGGTGCTGGCCCGCATCGGCGCCGGCTCGGATGTCAGTCGCAGCCTGCTTGATGACCTGCATCAGGTTGCCCTGTGCCGGGTCAGCCGCGTCGTAGGTGCCGAAGGTCTCCTCACCGTTCAGGTTGACGACGATGTTCACACCGGTCGAGACCTGCCGGGAGATCTCGACGGTGTCACCGCTGAAAGAACCATTCGCAGCGAATGGGGAGGAGCTGGAACTGGTCCCGCCGAAGATGGGATGTCCGGCTCGCGTCATGTTGGCGGTGTCGGCGACCGCTGCGGCGAGTTCGTCGAGTTCGCTCGCGATCGCGTCCCGTTCGTCCTGTCCGAGCACGCCGGAGTCGGCCTGGATGAAGAGATTGCGGGCGCGGATCGTGATGTCGTTGGTCTGCTGAAGCGCGCCGTCGGCCAGCGACAACCAGGTCTGGGCATCGGAGATGTTGCGTTGGAACGAGTCGAGGTGGCGGAGCTCTCGGGAGATGCGGAGTCCTTCGAGCGCGGCGGTCGGATCGTCGCTCGCACGTTGGATCCGTGTTCCGGTGGACAGTCGGAGCTGTCCTTCGGCGATGCGGTTCTGCAGGGAGTAGATGTTGCGCTTGGTCTGGAGCGACTGGGAGAGGTTGGAGATCCGCATGACTACCGTCCGACGACGCCGAGCCGGTTGACGAGTGTGTCGAGCATCTGGTCGATGGTGGACACCACTCGGGCCGCCGCTTCATAGGAACGTTGCGCCTCGATGAGGTCGACCATTTCCTCCTCGACATTCACTGAGCGAGCTGTCAGACGTGCCTCCTCGACGCGCTGGAACGCGTCCGATTCAGCGGACGCCCGCTGGCCTACCGCCTGGGTGGTGAGTCCGAGGGTGGCGACGAAACTGACGGCTGTGGCGTCTGCACCTGTGGTACTCGATCGCAGGTTCGCGATGTCTGCGGCGTTGGAGCCGTCACGGGTTCCGCCCGATGGGCCGGCGGCTGCGACCAGTCGCGCATCACTTTGGATACCGGTGGACACGCTGATCGTGCCGGCATCGGAGCCATCGAAGAAGGGTCCGCCCGTGGCGCCGTTCAGGTCCTCACCGGCCTGATGCAACGTGTTCACATCGGTGATGAGCTGTTGCGCGACCTCATTCAACGAGTTGATCGAGTCGGGAACGGTGCCGTTGAGACCGTCGAGCTTTCCGCCGACGATATCGGTGACGGTGACGAGCCCGGCGACTTCCAGTCCGACTCGTTGGAAGCCGAGCGGCGACAGCGTGGCATCGGTCGTCTCAGCCACCTCAACGGCGAAGGTCCGCGACCCCTGGACCAGGGTCGTGTTGCCGAGATACACGTCCATGGATCCATCCGCGCGGGTGCGGGTTCGCGCTCCGACGAGTTGGGCGAGCGACGATGCGGCGAGGTCTCGCTGGTCGAGCAGATCGTTCGGCGAGAGGTCTGTGGCGACAGCAGAGATTGCCTCGTTGAGGGTGGCGATCTCCGAGGTGAGTGCGTTGACTCTCGCCACATCGGATTGGAGGCTCTCCTTCGTCGTCTCGTGGAGTTGCCGGAGTTGGCGGTCGATCTCGTTGAGACGGCCGGTGACGGTCACCGCGCTCTGGATCGCTGCTTCGCGTTGCGGCAGGGCATCAGGGAAGTTCGCCAGGTCATCGAACGCACCCCACATCGCGTCGAGTCCCGCAATGATGCCGTGATCG
>RGGX01000218.1 GCA_010024485.1 Actinomycetota bacterium
GCTGATCACGGTCAGGTCCACGTCGGGGAGAACATCATCGAGCCGTCCGCGGCGCTGCTGGCGCTCACCTCTGGTCAGTCCGGGGAGGGGAGGATGCGATGGTTCCATGCGCGCAGCGGAGCGCGCGAGGAGCTCCGCGACGCGGTCCGCGACGAACTGGGCGACACCGGCTGGGTCCGCACCGTCGATGAGGCGATCGAGGAGGGTTGGTTCGGACCTCGGGTGCCGCCACCGGTCCGGTCCCGTCTGGGGGATGTCGTGGTCGCGGCCCACGAGCCGGTCAGCTATCACGACCCCGACGACTCCGGGCCCTTCGAGTTGGTGTGTCGGCACGGTTCGTTGACCGAGCAGGAGATGCTCGTACCGTTGTTGGTCGGACGTGGGCGCGCCTGAGATCGCCCGGATGATGCGCGAGGAGGACGCGATGAGTGGATCCGAGGTCGACGGCGGGACCGAGCTGGTCTCCGGTGGGGGCATCCCCGGTGACGCCGAACCGGATGAGTCGACGGCGGCTTCGGTGACCGAGCCCGCGAAGGTGATGCGCATCGGCTCGATGGTCAAACAGCTGCTCGAAGAGGTTCGCGAGGCTCCTCTCGACGAGGCGAGCCGCGAACGACTCGCGGAGGTATACGAGCGGTCGATCGCTGAGCTCTCCGAGGCGCTCTCCCCGGACCTGCAGGACGAGTTGCGGATCCTGACCCTGCCGTTCGAGGAGGGGGAGGTGCCGAGTGAGGGTGAGCTCCGTGTCGCCCAGGCCCAGTTGGTCGGCTGGCTGGAGGGCGTGTTCCACGGCATCCAGGCGACGTTGTTCGCCCAGCAGATCGCCGCGCGCCAGCAACTCGAGCAGATGCGACAGCTTCCCGAGGGTGCCGCACCGGCGTCCGAGCGGCCCGGCACCTACCTCTGACGGCAGCCCCGTGGCCCCGGATCCGGGGCTGGACACCTCTGGTACATTCGTCGAACCACACGGTTGTCATTCGCCCAGAGCAGCCGTGACGACGAGATCGCTGACCGAACCACTGACTGCCCGACCGATACGTGCCTGACTCCTTCACCCACCTCCACGTCCACACCGAGTTCTCGATGCTCGACGGCGCATCGCGGATCGACGACGTGGTGGCCAAGGCGCTTGAGGACGGTCAGCCGGCCCTCGGCATCACCGATCACGGCAACATGTACGGGACGCTCGAGTTCTACAAGGAGTGTCGCAACCGGGGCATCAAGCCGATCATCGGCACCGAGGCCTACATGGCCCACGAGAGTCGGCATGAGCGCCCGGCCCGTCGTGGTCGCATCGACGACTCCGGTGGTGACACCGAGGGTGGCCACAAGCTCTACTACCACCTCACGCTGCTCGCCGAGAACGACATCGGCTACCGCAACCTGATCCAACTCTCGAGCCTCGCCTTCCTCGAGGGCTACTACTACAAGCCGCGCATCGACTGGGAGCTGCTCGAGAAGTACTCCGACGGGCTCATCGCCACCACCGGTTGCCTCGGTGGCCAGGTGCTCCAGACCCTGCTGCGGGGCGACTACGACGGAGCGCTCGCCAAGGCCGCTCGACTCCAGGACATCTTCGGCCGCGACAACCTGTTCGTCGAGCTGCAGGACCACGGCATCCCCGAGCAGCACACCACCAACCCCCAGCTGATCGAGATCGCCAAGGAGATCCGGGCGCCACTCCTCGCCACGAACGACTCGCACTACACCCACGCCCACGATCACGAGGCGCACGATGCCCTGCTGTGCGTCCAGACCAGTTCCCTGCTGAGCGACCAGGACCGGTTCAAGTTCAAGGGTGAGGGCAGCCATTACCTGAAGACCGCGGCGGAGATGCGCTACCTCTTCCGCGAGTTTCCCGAGGCCTGCGACAACACCCTGTGGATCGCCGAGCGGGCTGAGCTCGACATCACCTTCGGTGACGCGCTGCTTCCCGACTTCCCCCTGCCGGAGGGCTTCGCCGACGATCGCGCCTACCTG
>RGGX01000219.1 GCA_010024485.1 Actinomycetota bacterium
TCGAGCACCTCTGGCGGGATGGTGGTCCCGGTCGTCACCGGCTCGAGGATCGGAATCGGCGCGTTGGGATCCACGCCGTCGGCCGGCGGTTCCACCACCGGAGGGACGGTCTCCACGGGCAGACCGGTGTCCGGATCGATCACCGGTGGGAGCGTTGTCGTCGGAGCCGGCTGCTCGTAGCCGACCACGATCTGGGCGCACTCGGTGCCAGGCAGGTACAACCGGACCGGGGACCGCAGGCCCGGGGGTGGCGGGCTCCAGTCGGTGACCGGAAGCCCCCGGTGCGCGGCCTCCATGTAGGCGCCCCAGATACGGGCCGGGAAGGTACCGCCCTGCACCCTCGGTACACCCTCGTCGACGAACTCAGGGATCGACACCATCGCGGTGTAGCGGTCGGGGTCGCGCACCATGACCGCCGTGACGAGATCGGTGGTGCCACCCACGAACCAGGCGGTGTAGTTGTTCTGCTGCGTACCGGTCTTGCCGGCCGCCGGGCGCACCGCGGCGAAGTCCGACAGGGCGCGGCGCGCCGTACCGAGAGTGAGGGTGTCCTTCATGATGTCGATCGCGGTCAGCGCCACCCCCGGATCGAGCACGCGACTGGGCTCGCTCTGATGGGTGTAGAGACGGCGGCCGGCCGAGTCCTCGATCCGGTCCACGTAGTAGGGCTCCACGTGCTCACCGACGTTCGCCAGCGTCTGCATGCCGGCGGCCATGTCGAGGGTGCTCATCTCGTTGGCCCCCGTAGCGAAACTGGCGAAGGGCTCGATCGGCAGACGGACATCGGCCGGCAGGTCACGGTCGAGATAGATCGAACCAGCCATCCGGTACACGGTGTCGACCACGCGGTTGAGCCCGACGATCTGGGAGAGGCGCGCGAACGCGCAGTTGATCGAGCGGTAGGTGTGCTCGCGCAGGGTGGTGACGCCACCATCGACGCCGCCGGTGATCTCGAAGACCGGCTCGATGTTGTTGCCGACGTTGGGCAGGGAGCACGGTCGGGTGCCGTCGATGATGTCCTCAGGGGTGGCCCCAGCCTGCAGGGCCGCCGCCAAGATGAACATCTTGATGCTCGAGCCGGTCTGACTCGGGGCGAGCGCGAGGTTCACCTCGTTCTGACCGGGCACGAACCCGCGACCTCCCACCATGGCGCGGATCGCCCCGGTCGATGTGTCGAGGGAGGTCAACGCCGCGTCGAACCCCTCCGCGGTGTCGGGGAGCAGGTCGCGGGCCTCCTCGGCGGCGGCCTGCAGGGCCGGGTCGAGGGTGGTGTGGATGCGCAGACCACCCCGGTACAGCGCGGTGTAGCGCTCCTCGTAGGTCTCCCCCAGCAGATCGCTCCCGTTCAGCAGATACTCGCGGAGGGCCTCGGTGTAGTACGTGCGGTCGACCTCGCGAGTGGGGATCCGCTTCACACGTTCGGGGATGACGAACTCGGCCTCGACGATCTCGGCCTCGGCCTCGGTCAGGAACTCATCCTCGACGAGGCGGGCGAGCACCTGGCGGAAGCGGGCGCGGCTCCGTTCGGGGCGGTTGATCGGGTCGTAGCTCGACGGTGCTCGTACCAGTCCGGCGAGGAATGCGGCCTCGATGAAGTCGAGTTCGGGGACCGATTTGCCGAAGTACGTCTCGGCGGCCGCGGCGATGCCGTAGGAGTTGTTGCCGAAGAACACCGTGTTGAGGTAGCGCTCCATGATGTCGGTCTTGGAGAGTTCCTTCTCGAGTCGAACCGCGTAGGCGATCTGGAGGATCTTGTAGCGGCTGTCCCGTTCGAAGCCCGCCATGAAGTCGTTCTTGACCACCTGCATGGTGATGGTCGAGGCCCCCTGCACCGGCCCCTCGGAGGCGAAGTTCGAGAGCGTCGCGCGGACGAGGCTGCGCACGTTGACGCCGTGGTGCACCCAGAACTCGTTGTCCTCCACGGCGACGAAGGCATCGATGACGTGGCCCGGGACCTCGGCGAGGGTCACCGGTTGGGA
>RGGX01000220.1 GCA_010024485.1 Actinomycetota bacterium
GACCGGGACCTCGAACATCTTCTCGAGGCGGGCCGGGTCGAGGCGACCATTGGGCGCGTCGTTCCAGAAGTAGGAGGCGACCGGGAGGGCGAAGTCGTTGGCGAGCACCAGCACAGCCACGGCCTGCGCGGCGTGGAGCACGGTCGCGATCACATTGAGCCGCTGCAGCCGCGCGGCGCGGTCGACGGGAATCGAGTCGCTCGTCGTGGTCGTGGTCGTGGCCGTGGTCATGATGTCGCTCCCTCTCTGGGTTCAGCCGTCTGCAACCGACGACCTCGATCGAATGTTCCGATGTCGTCGGGCGGCGGCGAGACACAGTACCGAGAGACCCGCCGCCGCTGCCGCTGCCACACCGGCCGCGACCGGATCACCCGTGGCGTCGGTGAGACGGCCCGCCACCACCGGTGCGACACCGCCTCCGATCGCGACCAGCAAGGCGACGGCTCCCATGAGGGAACCGAAGTCGTCGGCCGGCAGCACGTCGCGAGCCACGATGCCATCGAGAGCGGACAGCGCCCCGATCGATGTCCCTGCCAAGACGGTGTAGACCGCGGCGATCAGCGGGGAGCCCGCAACCAGGACGACCAGACATGAGCCGGCGACACAGAGCCTGGCGACCGCGAGCAGACGCCATGAGCCGGTTCGGGACAGGGCTCTCCTGAGCGGGAGCCGTCCCAGAAGTTGGAGCAGTCCTCGCGCCCCCGCGAATCCGGCCGCACTCGCTGCTGACAGACCCGCCCACCGCATGATCGACACCTGGAAGACGAGGAGCATCGAGATGGCGGCCGCCGCGCTGACCGAGGCGAGCACGAACCAGCGGATGACCGGGTCTCGCATCGAATCGACGATCGCCGACCTCCATCTGCGACCGGAGAGCTCGGCCCCACCGATCCTCGTGTCGATGGTTCGCGATGCGATGAGGAACGCCACGAAGGCGCAACCCGCGGGGATCTCGATCGCCAGACGCCACCCGAGCGTCGATCGGAGTACCTCGGTGAGCGGGATCGCGATCGGTGAGGCGACCGCACCCCAGATGGTCAGCCTGATGATCCTCTCCATCGACCGATCCGGATCGAGGCGCACGATCAGTGACTGCGTCAGCGAATAGAAGCCTGCTGAGCCGGTGAGACCTCCACCGATCGCGAACAGCGCTCCGAAGAGCAGCGGGTCGGAGACACGACCCGCGGTCCCGAGAGCGACCGCCCCCAGCGGTCCGAGGACTCCGAAAATCGGAATCGGCCCGCGTCGGTCGAGTAACCGTCCGGTCACGAGCGCGAGTACCCCGACGAGTGCCTGCGCCGCGCCGAATGATGCGCCGAGAGCCGCGGCGCTCATCTCGAGATCGTCACCGATGTCGTCGAAGAGCACCCCGAATCCGTAGAACCACGACCCGTAGACGCAGATGGTGAGGACGCCGAGGATGTCGACCTGACGGTCACCTCTGATCCGACGTCCCGTCATCGACGCATCATCTCATCGATGCTCCTCAGAACAGTGGCCAAACGCCTCCAGCCATCTCCCAGTGGCGTCAACCGAGCCTTCGGGACCCATCTCGCTGCAGTCGAGCGCTCCGAACTCATGCGTCCGCCAATACTCCGCCGGCTCGCGAAACCGAACCGCGTCTCTCTGTTCATGACAAGGTGGTCATGTGGTCGGTGAAGTCAGCGTGCTTCTCCCCGTTCTGAACGAACGGGAGAACTTGGAATTCCTCGTTCCCGAATTGATCTCGAGCCTCCGGGACGTCGTCGATCGCTTCGAGGTGGTGGTCATCGATGACTCCTCCGATGACGGAACCGCGGAACTCATGGACGGCCTGAGACGAACCGAACCGGCGCTTCGGTACATCTCGCGGGAGGGTCGCCCTCGGTCTCTTCCAGACTCAATCCTCGATGGTGTCGACGCCGCGAGTTTCGAGTTCGTCGCGTGGATGGACGCCGATGGCTCGATGCGC
>RGGX01000023.1 GCA_010024485.1 Actinomycetota bacterium
GTACTTGGGGAGAGATCCCCTGGGAGAGTAGGACGCCGCCGGATTTCGCACTCGAGAGGCGCTGGACTTCGGTCCAGCGCCTCTCGTCGTTTTCGCCTCCATCACGCGCGCCTCACCATGGTGCCAACGGCATCTGGGTCCGTGAGCCGCGGTGAGGAACCCTCGCGGTTTCGGCCGTTTCCCGTTGCCGCGCCTTAGCCTCGGTGCGGTGCCACGAGAGAGCGGTAACCCCCGACGCGAGGGCCGCGGTCGTCCCGCTGCCCCCGGCTCCGGTCGGGGCCGGTCCCCGGGAGGGTCCGCAGGTCGCGGTCGCCCCGGCGGCCCCGGTCGGGGTCGTCCGAACGGCTCGGGTGGCGGCGGTGCGTCCGGTCGGGGTCGTCCGAACACCTCGGGTGGTGGCGGAGCGTCCGGTCGGGGTCGGCCGGGACGGCGATCCGACGGCGCGACCCGCGACGGCGGAGCATCGGATCGCGGTCGTGGCCCCCGGGGAGACCGTCCCGGTTCCGGACGGGTGGGAGGTCCGGCCGGGCGTCGGGGTTCCGGACGCCCGATTCGTGGAGAGGGGGCTCAGCGCCCACCCGGCGACGGTGCCGAACGCGGTCGTCGCCCGGCCCGCGAGCCGCGCAACGAGGCCGAGCGCCGCGCGGCCGAGGTCCGCTCGCGCGGTGGTGGTCTTCGCAGGAAGGGGGGCATCGGCCAGGACGCGCCACCCAGCCCCCCGGACCAGTGGATCGACGAGGGTCCGGTGCGCGAGGAGGCCGTCGCTGCCGTCGAGCGGGCGCAACGGCGTCGCACACCGACCGACCTCGAACCCACCCTGGCAGCGGAGGTCGATGGTGCCTCCGGAGGTGGCCAGCGCTCGGCCCGCCTTCGCGAACGTCTGCTGAACGCCTACGAGGCCCTCGAACGCGAGCGCTTCGGCGATGCCCGCCGTATGGCCAACGCCCTGGTGCGCGAGCTCAGCTCGGTGGCGGCGGTGCACGAGATCATCGGTCTCTCCAACTACCGGCTCGGCAACTGGCGGCCGGCGGCAGCGGCCCTCGAGCGCTCCCAGGACCTCCGACCGGAACCCTCGACGCTGCCGGTGCTCATGGACTGCCTCCGAGCCCTCGGGCGGCATCGTGAGGTCGAGACGGTCTGGGGCGAGTTGAAGGCGATGTCGCCCTCCCATGAGGTCATGGCCGAGGGCCGGATCGTGGCCGCGGGCTCCCTCGCGGACGGTGGGGACATCGCCGGAGCGATCAAGCTCCTCGAGCCCGCTGGTGCGCGGCCGAAGCGGGTGCGTGACCATCACCTCAGACAGTGGTACGTGCTCGCCGACCTCCACGACCGCGCCGGTGATGTGGTCGCCGCGCGACGGTGGTTCGAACGGATCCTCGCCAGCGATGCCGACTTCGTCGACGTGCGGAGCCGGTTGCGGCAACTGGGACGCTGAGAGCACGGAATACCCTGACCCCGTGCCCTCTCCACACTTCCGCGCCGGGGTGATCCTCGTGGTTGCTCGGGGTGACGGCGCGGTCATGGCGTTCGAGCGATCCGATGTGCCCGGAGCCTGGCAACTCCCGCAGGGCGGCATCGACGACGGGGAGACGGTCGAGGAGGCTGCCTGGCGCGAGCTCCGGGAGGAGACGGGTCTCGGCTCCGATCAGGTCTCGCTTCGGTCCGTCTCCGGACACTGGACGGTCTATGAGCTGCCGGTCGAGCACCGTCGCCCCGGGCGCATCGGTCAGGCGCACCGATGGTGCTACTTCGATGTCGTCGACGGCACCGTCGCGCCGCAGCCCGACGGTGTCGAGTTCGCGGCGTGGGCGTGGACGGACATCGACGAGTTGATCCAACGGGTAGCCCCCTTCCGGCGTCCGAGCTATGAGGAGATGCTCCGTGGACGGCGGTGACCTCTTCACCTCGGCGGCGCGGGAGCGTCTGGTGAGCCGGTCACCCCTGGCCGCGCGGCTCCGACCCCGAACCATCGACGACGTCGTCGGACAGCGCCATCTGGTCGGTCCGGGCCGGCCGCTCCGGCAACTCGTCGAGCAGGATCGACTCACCTCGGCGATCCTGTGGGGACCCCCGGGAACCGGGAAGACCACCCTGGCCCTCGCGATCGCCGGATCGACCTCCCGAGCCTTCGAGCAGCTGTCGGCGGTGACCGCCGGTGTCGCGGATGTCCGTGCCACCATCGCCCGCGCGACGGCCCTCCTCGGCGAGCACGATCGCGGGACGATCCTGTTCCTCGACGAGATCCATCGGTTCTCGAAGTCGCAGCAGGACGCGCTCCTCCCGGCGGTGGAGGACGGCACGCTGACGCTCATCGGCGCGACCACGGAGAACCCGTTCTTCGAGGTGAACGCTCCGCTCCGCAGCCGGTCGACCCTGTTCCGTCTCGAGCCGCTCGAACCCGCCGACATCCGTACCCTGGTCCTGCGCGGCGCCGAGGCCGAGGGCACCGACGTCGTCGATGACGCGGTCGACCTGCTCGTCGACCGCTCCGGTGGCGATGGCCGACAGGTCCTGACGGCCCTGGAGGTGGCGTGCGCCCTCTCGGGAGAGGATCCCGTCGGTCTCGACCACGTCGAGGCGGCCCTCGGAACGAGCGCGCTCCGCTACGGGCGCGATGATCACTACGACGTGGTCAGCGCCTTCATCAAGTCGATGAGGGGCTCGGATCCCGACGCCGCGGTCTACTGGCTGGCGAGGATGTTGGAAGCGGGGGAGGACCCCCGGTTCATCGCCCGACGAATCGTGATCGCCGCCAGCGAGGACGTCGGGGATGCCGATGACTCGGTGCTCCCGGTGGCCGTGGCAGCGGCCGGAGCGCTCGAACTGGTCGGTCTCCCCGAGGCCCAGTTGAACCTCGCCCAGGCCGCGATCGCCGTCGCTCGCGCCCCGAAGAGTCCCGCGGTGTCGCGGGCGATCTGGGGGGCCCGCGCCGATGTCCGGTCCGGTCTGGTCGGGGAGGTGCCCGCGCACCTCCGTGACTCCCACTACGCGGGTGCCGCTGAGATCGGGCATGGGAACGACTACATCTCACCCCACGATGACCCGGTCGGCGGCCGAGCTCAGGCGTACCTGCCCGACGGACTGTCCCAACGGCGCTGGTACCGTCCTGATCGGACCGACGGACAGACGACGGAGGAGGGCTCCCGTGACGACAGCTGAGATCGTGCTCGTGGCGGCGATCGTGCTGTGCGCCATCGGCCTTGCCGGTCTCGCCGTCTCGCTCATGCGGGTGCTCGACGCCCTCTCCGCACTGCGCGTCGAAGTGGCGGAACTCCGAGAGCAGTCGAGGCGCATGGTCACCGAACTGAGACACAGCACCGACGAGGCCCGCGATGCGGTCGGTGCCGCACGTGAGGACCTCGTGCGATTCGATCGCGTGCTCGGCTCGGCCGAGGCGATCTCCGCGGCGGTGGGTCGCGGCGGTGGCGCCGCGAGACGCGTGTTCGCCGCTCCGGTCATCAAGGGTGTCGGTGTCGTGACCGGTGTCCGACGGGCGGTTGACCGTCTCCGCTACGGCGGTGAGCGAATTGAGTTGGTATCCGGGGAGCCGAGGAGGAAGCGCGCGTGATCAGACGTCTCTCATGGTTCGCGGCCGGTGTCGTCGCCGGTGTCGGCGTGGCCAGGTCCGCGCGACGACGGGTGGCCAGGACCGCGCGTCGCCTGTCCCCGACGAACGTGGTGGCGCGGGTGCGACGGCGGGCCGAGGACGGGATCGACTCCGTGTCCGGCGCGGTCCGGGAGGGACGTCTCGCGATGCGCAATCGGGAACGTGAACTCAGGGCGCGGGTCGACCGCCGTATCGATCCGATCGACCGACGCCTCGAGGAAGACGAGACCGTTCTGGTCGATGGTGCGCCCATCGAACCCGGCCGGGTCGTGGTCATGCGCTCGGACCGCGACTGACCGGTGACCGGTTCCACACCGGGTCGCCCCTACGTCGATCAGCCGGTCGCTGACGCCGAGGGGGCGCGGCATCTTGCCGACGTCGCTGCGGATGGGTGGGGGCTCCCCTCGCCGCGACTGCTGCGCGCCTCCATGAACCACGTCTTCGTGGCTGGCGACACCGTGGTGAGGGTTGGGATTCCGAACGGTGACGGACTCGCCCAGATCGCGCTCGCCGAGAACCTCGCCGATCTCGGGCTCAGCGTTCCCGAACCCGCGCGACCGGAGGTGGTCGTCGACTCCGGTCTGACGGCGAGCGCCTGGCGGCGGGTCGCTCACGCCGGTGCGGTCGATTGGGAGGCGGTCGGTGTCGGTCTGCGCGTCCTCCACTCGGCGACGGCCGAGTCGCCGGTGCCGTCCGGCTATCCCGTCGCCGATCCGCGGCGCCTTCCCTGGTGGTCCTTCGACGCCCTGCTGGGTGAACTCGACGGTGACATCGACGGGGGAGCGCTGCAGGGGATGCGCGAGTGCCTCGACCGTCATGCGGGCTGGGATGACTGGAACGGCGTCGAACTCGTCCTGTGCCACGGGGATGTGCATCCGGGCAACGTCGTCGCTGGTAGTGCGGCGCCCGTCATCCTCGACTGGGATCTCATGTGCCTGGCCCCACCGGAGTGGGACCTCGCGCCCATGGGTGTCTGGTCGCGCAACTGGGGAGGGGAGCAGGCCTGGTTTCAGGCGCTGCAGACGGGGTATGGCGGTGCGCTCGATGGGGGTCGACTGGCGGCGTTCGGCGACCTTCGCGACCTCGCGGCGACGCTGATGGCGGTCCGGGCCGGTCGTCGAGATCCCCGACGCGCCTCGGAGGCCAGACGTCGTCTCGCCTTCTGGCGCGACGGCCACGGGCCGCGCTGGACCAGCGCCTAACCGGTCAGGCGTCGCAGGAGCGAACGCGCGACACGGCCGTAGGGCGGGTACGCGATCCGTGGATCCGGGCGCGTCGGTCGCTGCAGCACGGAGCGCAGGTGACTGAGCCGATCGAATCCGGCTCGGCCGTGGTACGAGCCGTGACCGCTCTCGCCCATGCCTCCGAAGGGCAGCTCGTGGACCGCGAGTTGCAGGAGGGTGTGGTTGACCACCGCTCCGCCACTCGGAACCCTCTCGAGGATGGCCCGCGCCCGGTCATCCGAGGAGGAGAAGACGTACATGGCGAGCGGGGTCGGTCCGCGTCTGATCGAGTCGAGGGTGGCGTCGAGGTCATCGACCGCGAGCACTGGGAGCAGCGGGCCGAAGATCTCCTCGGAGAGCACCTCCGAGGTCGGGTCGGGCTCGACCAGGATTGTTGGCTCGACATAGCGAGTTGCGGGGTCGATACGACCCCCGATGACCTCGGCCGCGCCGCTGTTCGCGATCAGGCGGGAGAGTCGCTCGACGTGGTGGCCGTTGATGATCCGTCCGTAGTCGGGGCTCTCCGACGGGTCCTCTCCGAAGGCCCTCTCGATCTCGGATCGGATGAGGGCGGTGAGCCGATCCGCCACCTCGCGCTCGACGATCACATGGTCGGGGGCGACACAGGTCTGACCCGCGTTGATGAACTTGCCCCAGACGATTCGCCGGGCGGTGACCGCGAGGTCGGCGTCAGAGCAGACGATCGCCGGGCTGCGCCCGCCGAGCTCGAGGGTGACCGGGGTGAGATGTCGAGCCGCGGCCTCCATGACGATGCGACCGACGCGGCCACCACCGGTGTAGAAGATGTGGTCGAACCGCTCGGCGAGGAGGGCCGACGTGATCTCGGCTCCGCCGGTGACGACGTCGCAGATGTCGCGCCCGAGGACATCGGGAAGGTGGCGTTCGATGAGCGCGGAGGTGGCCGGGGCCAGCTCTGAGGGCTTCACCACGACGGCGTTGCCAGCCGCGAGCGCCGCCACGGCGGGGGCGAGGGCGAGGTTCAGCGGGTAGTTCCAGGGAGCGACGACGCAGACCACGCCGACCGGGGTCGGGATGACCCGGGCGCGACCCGGCCGGGCGACCGCTGGGAGCGCGACGCGACGCGGTCGGGTCCACTCGCGGAGATGACGTCGCGCGTATCTCGACTGACCGATGACGAAACCGATCTCGGTCGACCAGGCCTCGGTGGCGCTCTTGCCGAGGTCCGAAGCAAGGGCCTCGGCGTACTCCGCCTCGTGGGCACGCAGGTGCTCCTCGAGGCGCCGGAGGCGGTCCGACCTCTCGCCGATCGAGCGGATGGCGTCGGCACCGGCGCGAAGTCGCTCGATGTCGGGTCCGGTGGTCACCGTGGGACGGTCCGAGGTCATGGTCATGGGATGAGCCTACGATCGCGGGTGATGGACGGCTCGATCGATCCGGCGCTCGGCTCGCGCTTGGACACCCTGGCGGAGCGCCTGGTCGATGTCGCGGGAGAACTCGACGATCTCACCTTCGACCTCCTGCGGCAGGCGGTGGCGGACGGCGCCGAGCGGCCACCCCTCGATCGAGAGCTCCAGAAGGTGCGACGGTCACTCGACAAGGCCATCGGGATCCTGCGCTCCCAGACGGATTGACCGGCGCCTCAGCGGTCGTTCAGTCGGTCGATCAGCCGTCGGAGGCCGGCGGCATGTCGCGGGTCGTAGTCGACGGCGAGGCGAGGGAGGTCCAGCCGGTCGTCGTCAGCCACCTCGGCAGCCGTCGGTGGGGTCTCCGATATCGATCCACCCCGCGACAGGTCGGCGAACTCGGATCTCAGCGCTTCGAGCTCGCTCGGTACCGGTATCTCCCGCAGGCGGATGATGAGTCGGTCACCGACGAAGCGGATGCTGTCGTAGTTCCGGTAGAAGCCCTCGATCTCCTCCGCCACCCCGTCGGCATCGTGACGGATCCGGTACAGGTCGACATCGTCGGCGCTCACCATTCCGCGGGCCACCAGGTGCTCACGTACGAAGGTGTCCACGGCCTCCCAGTAGGGATCATCCGGCGTGTCGAGCAGGACGATCGGAACGGGCACTCCCTTCCCGGTCTGCGTGAGTGTCAGAAGCTCGAAGGTCTCGTCGAGGGTGCCGAAGCCACCCGGGAGACACACGAAGGCGGCTGACTCCTTGATCAGCATGAGCTTGCGAGTGAAGAAGTACTTCATGCTGACGTACTTGGCGTCGCCGGCGATGACCGGGTTGGCGCCGGTCTCGAACGGCAGGCGGATGGAGACCCCGATGCTCGCCTCCCGTCCGGCACCCTCCATGCCGGCCTGCATGATGCCGGGGCCGGCCCCGGTGACGACCATCCATCCTCGGGCGGCGAGTTCTGCGGCGACCCTGACCGTCTGTCGGTAGACCGGATCGTCGGGTCCGGTCCGCGCCGAACCGAAGATGGTCACCTTTCGGCGGTCCCGGAACGGCGCGAACATCTCATACGCGTCGCGCATCTCGGCGAGGGCGTTGGTGGCGATCTTCAGATCGAGGGCATGGGGCCCGTCGGCGAGCAGTCCGAGGGCCTCTCTGAGCAGGGACCGCGCCACCCGACGGTCGGTGATGGTGTCGCTGAGGTCGAGACCCTCGAGAGCGGTGTCAGCGAGCGCGGCGAGCTCGTCGTTGCTCACCGAAGACGGTCGGCCTTCGACGCGAGGGCCTCGAGCAACTCATCGAAGCTGGCCGAGAACGATGCGAGGCCCTCCTCCTCGAGTTGGTCGGCCACCGAGTCCATGTCGATACCGGCCGACGCGAGGCCGCTCCACCGCTCGTCGTCACCGGTCGGATCGGCGTCGACCGTCCGCGCGACGGAGCCGTGGTCCCGGAAGGCGGCCAGCGTGGCCTCGGGCAGGGTGTTCACGGTGTCGGGGCCGATGAGCCCATCGACGTAGCAGACATCGGAGTAGGCGGGGTCCTTCGTTCCGGTGCTGGCCCACAGTGGGCGTTGCACGCGGGCACCCCGAGCCGCCAGGGCCTCCCAGCGGGGCCCGGAGAAGGTCTCCTGGAAGCGCCGGTAGGCCAGTCGACCCTGGGCGAGGGCGGCACTGCCGCGGAGGGGATGATCGCCGAGTCGCCGGTCGACCTCGGTGTCCACCCGCGAGATGAAGAAACTGGCCACACCGGCCACGTCGGAGAGATCCTCGACCCCGTCGGCGACCCGGTCCTCGAGCCCTGCCATGTAGGCCTCGGCGACGGCGAGGTATCGGTCGAGGCCGAAGATCAGGGTGGTGTTCACCGAGATGCCGAGGCGGATCGCGCCGCGGATGGCGTCGAGGCCCTCGACGGTGGCGGGGATCTTGATCATCACGTTGTCGCGGCCCACCCGGGCGTGGAGGTCACGGGCCGCGTCGAGTGTCGCCCCCGTATCGCGAGACAGGGCGGGGGAGACCTCCACCGAGACGAACCCGTCGGTCCGGTCGGAGGAGTCGTAGAGCGCTCGGAACTCGTCGCACGCGGCACGGATGTCGTCGACCACCATCGCCCAGTAGGCCTCCTCGGTGGACAGTCCCATCGCGATCAGCTCGCCGAACTGGTCGTCGTAGTCGTCGGAGCCGCCGATGGCCTTGGCGAAGATGGTCGGGTTGGAGGTGAGGCCCCGCACACCGTCGCGGATCCAGTCCGCCAGCGTCCCGGACCGCAGCATGGCGCGACTGAGGTTGTCGAGCCAGATGCTCTGGCCCTGCTCGGCGTGGAGTGTGGTGAGGTCGGTCATGTCGCGCCTCCGAGGAGATCCCGCGCGGCGGAGACCACGCTGTCGACGGAGATGCCGAGGTGCTGGAGCGCCTGGCCACCGGGAGCGCTGACGCCGAACCGATCGATGCCGACACTGGCATCGGCCCACTCGGCCCAACCGAAGGTGGAGGCTGCCTCCACGGAGAGCACCGGGCAGCCCGGGGGAAGTACCTCGTCGATCATGGTCCGACCCTGCTCGCGGAAGCGGTCCCATGACGGCATGCTCACCACACGGGCGGCGACGCCCATACCCTCCAGCTGGTCAGCGGCCTCGACGGCGAGAGCGACCTCGGCTCCGGTGGCGACGATGACGAGCGCCGCATCGTCGCGGTCTCGGACGACGGCCGCCCCGGTGCAGACGGCGGATCCATCGGTGACCACCGTGACGTCCTGACGGGAGAGCACGATCACGGTTGGCCCGTCATGGGCGACGGCATCGGCCCAGGCCGCGGCAGTCTCGTTGGCGTCCGCCGGGCGGATGACATGCAGGCCCGGGACCGCGCGGAGCGTGGCGAGGTGTTCGACCGGTTGATGCGTGGGGCCGTCCTCGCCGACCGCGACCGAGTCGTGACTGAAGACGAAGACGCACGGTGCGCCCGAGAGCGCCGCGAGCCGGACCGGCGGGCGCATGTAGTCGAGGAAGACAAGGAAGGTCCCTCCCACGGGGATGGTGCCGCCGTGGAGAGCCAAGCCGACCATGATCGAGCCCATCGCGTGCTCGCGGACCCCGTAGTGGACCTGTCCGCCGCCCGGCGACGAGGCCGATTGGACCGCGAGACCCGCCACCTTGGTGCCGGTGTTCCCGGTGAGGTCCGCCGACCCCGCGACGAGGCCGGGGAGCTGCGAGGCCGAGGAGTCGAGGGCTGCCTGGATGGCCTTGCGGGTGGCCACACGCTCTCCCTGCTCCCAACTCGGGAGGACCCCCGAGAGCGCTTCGACGGAGGGCTCGAAGGTGTTTACCCACGCCTCGGAGGCTCGGGCCGACTCGCTGGCCGCGGTCCACTCGTCGCGGAGGGCCGCGCCGCGCGCGGCGGCCAGGGAGCGGTAGGCGGCGAGCAGGTCGTCGGGGATGTGGAATGGCTCATCAGGAATCCCGAGAACCGACTTGGTGCGGGTCACATCCTCGGCGTTGAACGCGAGGCCGTGCGCGGCATGACTGTCGGTGTGGTCCGGTGAGGGGAAACCGATGTGCGTCCGGAGCACGAGGAGCGTGGGCCGGCCGTCGCCCTGCCGAGCCGACAGGAGCGCCGTCTCGAGAGCGTCGAGGTCCTCGCCGGAGTCGCCGAGTTCGATGACGCGCCATCCGTAGGAGGTGAAACGACCGACGACGTCGTCCTCGCAGGTGAGCGCGGTCTGGCCATCGATGGTGATCCGGTTGTCGTCGAAGACGCAGATGAGGCGATCGAGTCCGAGGTGACCGGCGAGCGACGCCGCCTCGTGGCTGACCCCCTCCATCAGGCAGCCGTCGCCGGCAATGACCCAGGTGTGGTGGGAGATGGCGTCCGCGCCGAAGCGGTCGCGTTGGATCCGTTCGGCGAGCGCCATGCCGACCGCGTTGGCGAAGCCCTGGCCGAGCGGGCCGGTGGTGACCTCGATGCCCGCGGTGTGGCCCGCCTCGGGGTGGCCCGGTGTCAGTGATCCGAGAGCGCGGAAGGCGCGGAGGTCGTCGGGTTCGAGACCGCAGCCGCTCAGCATGAGCATGGCGTACTGCAGGATCGATGCGTGTCCGACCGAGAGGATGAACCGGTCGCGGTCGATCCAGTCGGTGTCGGCGGGGTCGAATCGCATGACCCTGCTGTGGAGCACGTGAGCGAGCGGGGCGAGGGCCATCGCGGTGCCCTGATGTCCGCTGTTCGCGGCGAGCGGGGCATCCATCGACAGTCCCCGGATCACGGCGACGGCCAGTTGGTCGAGTTCGTCGCCGAGCGGTGGGATGTCGTTCAGCACGCCGCCGACACTAACCGTGCCCCTCATCGTCGACGGGTACGGTCGGTCAGCCGCCCGGGAGGAGCGTCAGCGGCACGGTGGTCCATGGTCCGCGGTCGATGCGACAGTGCGCGTACACCGTGCCTAGGGCGTCGAAGGCGATCTCGGCCCGCACCAGGCGATAGGTGAACCGGCCGGGTTCGACCTGGAAGGGGCTGACATTCCGCGCGACCGGTTCGGAGCCGTCATCGGCCTCGGCATCGTGGGAACGGGTGACGACGACCTCGAAGACTCCGGCACCGTCACCGTCTGGAGGACAGTGGATGAGCGCCACGAGATGAGGCTCGATGGTGACCGGCGGTGCGGAGGGCGCGGGGAGGGAGAACAGCACGCCGGTCAGGTCGAGGCGGGTCGACGGGCCCTCGACCTGGCGCATGTTGAACTCCTCGACGAAGAGCGCGGAGACGATCTGCACGCTCGGAACCTACCGGTCGGGCCTGAGGGGCGGGAACTCAGGTCGGGAAGGGGCCATCGGCGCTGAAACGGATGCGTCGATTTCGTCGACCCTTGTTCTCGATCTTGTCGATCCGGAGCGGAGGGGACTGCGCGGTGTTGCTGAGGTGGGTGCCCCCGCACGCCTGACGGTCGATGTCCTCGACGATGACGACTCGGAGTCGACCGTCGGGGGTCGGCGGTGGCGCGACCGAGAGACTCCGGACCAGTCCGTGAGCGACTGCCGCCTCCCCGGCCTCGACGTAGTCGGTGCGCACGTCGACGGCGTCGCTGATGATCCGGTTCAGGGGATCGGCCAATGCCCGCAGGCGGTCGTTGTCGACCTCGCTGAGATCGAAGTCCATCCGGCCCGTGCCGTCGTCGTTGATCTGCGCTCCGGTGACCAGGGTGCCCTCGAACTCGGCGAAGACGAGGGCGTTGAGCACGTGACTCATGGTGTGCAGCGCCGCGATGCGGTGGCGGCGCGCGCCGTCGATGTCGAT
>RGGX01000221.1 GCA_010024485.1 Actinomycetota bacterium
TTATCCGAAGGCGAACCTTCGCGCGATCGAAGCCACCCTCGACCGACTCGCGGCGATGTTCGCTCCGTCAGACGAGCCAGGCGATGACGCCTGAGGTCCACTACTACTGGCGACCGGGCTGCCCGTTCTGCTCGATGCTGCGCCGGGGACTTGACAAACGGGGCATCGCGACGGTCGATCACAACATCTGGGAGGACCCGGAAGCGGCTGCCGTCGTGCGTTCCCATGCCCGCGGTAACGAGACCGTGCCGACCGTTGTGATCGACGGTGTCGGTCTCGTGAACCCGTCGGCTCGCGAGGTCACCGCGTTCCTCGAGCGTTCCGGGACCTGAGGGCGTCAGGCGACGCACTCAGCGCAGAGCCCGTGGATGTCGACGTTGTGGCCGGTGACTGAGAACCCGGCTGCCGTCGCGGCGGCATCGAAACCGGAGTCCATGTCGCGCTCGACGTCCTCGGGCAGCATCACGTCGACCACGGTGCCGCATCCATCGCAGACCAGGTGGTGATGATGACCGGCGAGGTCCTCGTGGATCTCGAAACGGATGTGGTCGTCACCGATCGTGAGCCGCCGCACGATCCCGATCTCGGCGAGGACCGCGAGGTTCCGATAGGCGGAGCTCTGCGCGAGCCGCGGCGACTGATCGAGCAGCTCGGGCAGGGTGACGGGACGACCGACCGCGATGAGGGCGTCGACGAGCTCACGACGGTTACCGGTGTAGATCTGCCCGGCTTCGGCCAGGCGAACCCTGATCAGCCGGTGTATCTCGGTGTCGCGGCTCATCTGCTCCCTCCCGCGTGTCCGTGATCGTGCTCGTGATGATGCCCATGGTGATCGAGGTGGGCGGCGAGATCGGCGGCCACGAACGAGGTCTCATGGTCGTGGTGGTGCTCGTCGACGACGACCGCGGTGCCATCACCGAGCACCATGCGCCCCCCGAACGCCTCGGCGAGGAGCTCGGGCACGAGGACCTCCTGGGGGCGGCCGTCGGCGAGCACGCATCCGGCCATGAGCAACACTCGGTCAGCCCGGGAGGCCTCGCCAAGGTGGTGAGTGGAGAACATGACGGTGCCGCCATTGCGCGCGTGGTCAGCGATCACGTCGAGGATGCGGGCCTGGCTCGGGAGGTCGAGCCCGGTGATCGGCTCATCGAGGAGGAGAACATCGGCGCCAGAGGCGATCGCCTTGGCGACCAGCACCCGCTGGCGCTCACCTCCCGAGAGCGCGCCATAGGCGCGGCGTCGAAGATGTGACACCTCAAGACGCTCGGCCGCGCGGTCGATCGCCTCGCGGTCCGCGCGGCGCAGCCGATGCACGAGTCCGCGGTAGCGGCCCATGCGCAGCACCTCATCGACCGACAGCGGCATCCACGAGTGGTGCGCCTGATGCTGAGCGACCAGCGCGACTCGCCCGGTGACCTCGATCGACCCGGCGGTCGGTTCGAGAAGTCCGGCGATGAGATGAAGGAGCGTGGTCTTCCCGCTGCCATTGGATCCGACCAGAGCGAGCACCACACCGGGACCGGCCTCCAGATCGGTGGGCGCCAGCGCGACCGTGGCCCCGTAGTGGACGCAGACGCCTCGGGCCGAGACACCCGGATCGGCCGTCGGGATCCGTGTCGAATCGAGGGTTGCGGATTCCACGTTCCCAGCGTATCGTAATGAGAATGATTCCCAGTCGAATGATTTCCGTTCCCGGAACAGTCCTGCCGAGGAGGCGTGGCCTGGCGCTCGCGGCGGTGCTGCCATTCACCATCGCGGCGTGTTCCTCCGCCGCGTCGGATACCGGTGGGTCCGACGCGACGAACGTCGCGACGGAGGCGGAGGGCACGACCGAGGCCACCCCGACCGACATCTCTGTGGTCGCCACCACCACCATCTGGGCTGACGTGACCTCGAGGTCACG
>RGGX01000222.1 GCA_010024485.1 Actinomycetota bacterium
CCGTGACCGAGTCGGGGGTCGGCGCTTCGGCGCCGACCCCCGCGGTCAGCCTGCGCGGAATCGACAAGCGCTTCGGCGCGGTCCGAGCCTGCAACTCGGTCGATCTCGACCTGCACCGAGGGCGGATACACGGAATCCTCGGCGAAAACGGCGCGGGGAAGTCGACCCTCATGAAGATGCTCATCGGGCTGGTGCTCCCCGATGGCGGACGCATCGAGATCGACGGGGTCGAGCGGCAGATCCACGAGCCGATGGACGCTGCGCGGCTCGGCATCGGCATGGTGCATCAGCACTTCAGCCTGGTGGATGCCCTCACGGTCTGGGAGAACGTGTCACTCGGTGAGTCGGGCAAGCTCGACTCGCGGTCCATCAGGAACCGGGTCGGCGAGATCGGTGAGCACTACGGCCTCGAGATCGATCCCGACGCGCGGGTCGGCGAGTTGACGGCGGGACTGCGTCAACGGGTGGAGATCATCAAGTGCCTCCGACGCGACCCGTCGATCGTGATCTTCGACGAACCCACCTCGGTGCTCACCCCCGAGGAGTCGCACCAACTGTTCAGAGCCTTCCGGGATGTGGTGGCGGCCGAGGGACGGGCGGTCGTGCTCGTCAGTCACAAACTCGGGGAGATCCTCGAAGCGACCGACGACATCACGATCATGCGACAGGGCTCCGTCGCGTTGAGGACCTTGACCGAGGAGACGGACGCGCCATCCCTGGCCCATGCGATGGTCGGTAGGCCGGTCTCGCTCCGAGCCGAGGGAGCCGCACTCGGACTGACCGAGGCGGTCGCCGATGACACACCCGACGAGTCGAGGGACGCCGTCGACGACACTGAGCCTCCGGTGCTCCGGGTGGAGGGCGGGGTGGCCACTGTGGGCAGAGGAACCCGAGTGCTCGACGATCTGTCGATCACCGTTCGGCCTGGGGAGATCCTTGGAATCGCTGGGGTCGAGGGCAACGGGCAACGGGCCCTCGGAGATCTCCTGTCGTCGCTCCTGCCGCTCGCTCGCGGCTCCGTGACCGTTGACGGCGCTGAGGTCTCCACCAGTCGCCCCGGAGCCATGGCCCGCGCGGGGATCGGTGTGATCCCCGAAGACCGCCATGACTCGGGTGTTGTGCTCGACATGTCAGTCGCGGAGAACCTGGTGATGGTCGATCCGGGTCGATGCGCGACCAGGGGTGTGATCGACCGGGGACGCCTCCATGACAACGCGCTCCGACTCATCGACGAGTTCGATATCCAGTGCTCCGGCCCCGACGCACCACTGTGGTCGCTCTCCGGGGGCAACCAGCAACGCGTCGTGCTCGCCCGAGAACTCGACCAGGGCCCCCGGGTGCTCGTGGCGTCCCAACCGACCCGAGGCCTCGACGTCGGCGCTATCGAGTACATGTCGGAGCGGCTCCGCGCCGCGGCCGCATCGGGGGTCGCGGTGGTGCTGATCTCGAGTGAACTCGAGGAGATCCTCGACCTCGCCGACCGGATCGCGGTGATGTACCGCGGCCGGGTCGTCGGCGAGATGGCGCGTTCCGAGGTGGACATCGAGCGTCTCGGTCTCCTGATGGGAGGTGCCGCGGCATGACCTCGCGAGCGGCTCGGTACCTCGCCCTCTACATCGCGAGCATCGCGGTCGCGCTGAGCGCCTCCGTCGTCTTGGTGCAGGCGACCGGTGGAGAGTGGAGGACGGTCCTGTCCGCCCTCCTCGATGGGAGCATCCTCGGTCCCGGTCGCTGGGGGCAGACCCTCGGTGCGGCAGCACCGATGCTGTTGGTGGCTCTCGGGACGATCGTCTCCGGCAGGGCTGGCCTCGTGAACATCGGTCAGGAGGGCCAGTTGTTGATGGGCACCGCCTTCGCCGTCTACTTCGGATTCCGGATCGGCGGGCCCGGT
>RGGX01000223.1 GCA_010024485.1 Actinomycetota bacterium
CGCTGTCCGTGGCCGCCGACATCTCGACCGAGGCCGGCAACGTCGACCTGATCGAGGCGGCGCGATCCCATCACGGTGAGATCGATCTCTTCTTCGCGAACGCGGGTGTGGCGATGGGCACCGACCCGATGGACGCCGAGGGGGCCTGGGACACATCGTTCGCGGTCAACCTGCACGCGCATCGCTGGGCGGCTCGGCACCTGTTGCCAGCCTGGATCGAGCGGGGCGAGGGTTACTTCTGCTCGACGGCCTCGGCGGCCGGGCTCCTCGCCCAGATCGGCTCGGCCCCCTACTCGGTGACGAAGCACGGTGCGGTCGCCTTCGCCGAATGGCTCGCCATCACCTACGGGGCGCGCGGTCTCCGCGTCTCCTGCCTGTGCCCTCAGGGTGTGAACACCGACATGTTGAACTCCGACGTTGTCGGAGGCGGTGGCGGCGATGTCGTCCGAGCGGTCGGCACGGTCCTCGAACCGGCCGAGGTGGCCGACATCGTCCACGATGCGATCGTCGAGGAACGCTTCCTCATCCTTCCGCACCCCGAGGTGGGCGACTACCTCCGCCACAAGGGCGATGACCCAGCGCGTTGGATCTCGGGGATGCAACGCCTGCAGCAGCGCACCCTCGGTCTCTGACGACGATGGCCGATCGGTCCGCTCTCCGCCAGATCGGCCTGATCCACGGAGAGCAGGTCCGCTTCAAGCCCCACGCGAACCGACGATGGGTGGTCGGTCGGATCTCAGGGGTGGAGCCGGACGGGAGTATCTGCCTTCACGACCCCGATGGTTCGGCGCGCTCGCTGCGACCCGAGGCGCTCGAGGTTCGGCGTCCGGGCCCCCGAGGACGCCAGAGGTGGCGCAACGTGGCGGAGGTCGCAACCACCTGGGAGCAGCTGCCGCTCTTCTGAGATCGGAGTTCAGCCGGTGGCCAGGGCACGACCGCTGGCCTCCCAGCCGACCGTTCCGCCCTCGAGCTCGTAGATCGACTCGAAACCGAGATCGGCCATGAGCGCCGTCGCCTGCCCCGATCGATTGGCGCTTCGGCAGTAGACGAAGTAGGTCGCGGAGCGGTCGAGAGCCGAGATGCGGCTGACGAAGTCCGATGCCGAGATGTCGATGAGTTCGGCACCGGGAAGGTGCCCGTCAGCGAACTCGGCCAGGGTACGGACGTCGATCACCGTGACCGCCCCGGAGGCCAGGATCGCCTCCGCGCCGTCCGGATCGACGAGGGCGAGGAATGGCGCCTCGGCGCCGGAGGCAGGCTCGTTCGGCGCGACTGACGTCGAGGGTTCGGGGGCGGCGTCCGATCCCCCGCCTGCGCAGGCTCCTGCGAACAGCGTGGCAGCGAGGAGGACTCTCGCCGCGGGACGGCGTGCTCTCACGAGCAGTCGGCGATGGCGGCCTCGAGCGCCTCGAGGCCCTCATCCATCGTCGCGGCGTCAATGTCGAGCATGGGCGACATCCGGATGACATTCCCGTAGAGCCCGCCCTTGCCGACGAGGAGCCCGTGCCGTTTCGCGGCCTCGAGCACCGCCGCGGTGCGCGCGGGGTCCGGCTCCACGGTGCCGGGATGACAGATCTCGAGCGCCCACATGAGTCCCCGCCCGCGCAGTTCCGCGATCCAGTCGGTGCGCTCGACGATCGGGCCGATGCGCTCCGCGAACCGGTGACCCATGCGCAAGGCGTTGCCCTGGAGGTCGTTGTCGAGGACGTAGCGCAGCGTCGCTGTGCCGGCTGCCGCCGACAGCGGGTTCCCCCCGAACGTCGAGAAGGACAGCACGTCGATCGTGTCCATGATCTCGGCTCGGGCCACCACGCCGGCGAGGGTGATCCCGTTCCCGACACCCTTCGCGAAGGTCATGATGTCGGGCACGATGCCGTGGGCCTGATAGCCC
>RGGX01000224.1 GCA_010024485.1 Actinomycetota bacterium
CCCGGCCAGCGACCGCTCCGACAGCACCGACGCCCCGACCACCGACGAGGTCTTCGCCGCGCTCAGGACGGTGATCGACCCCGAGCTCCACGTGGACATCGTCTCCCTCGGCATGGTTCCGGGAGTGACCATCGACGAGGGGACCGTGACGGTCTCGGTGAAACTGACCATCGGCGGCTGCCCGCTCCGCGCCGAGATCAAACGCGAGATCCAGGACCGCGTCGGTGTCCACCCCGGCGTCGACGAGGTGCGTATCGACTGGGGTGAGATGACCCCCGAGGAGCGCTCCGAGGTCATGGGGCGCGCCCGACGAGCGGCGCAGGAGTCCGCGCCCGAGACCGCGGTACCCAGCTCATGCCGGGTGATCGCCGTGGCCAGCGGCAAGGGTGGGGTCGGCAAGAGCTCGGTCACGGTGAACCTCGCCGCCGGGCTCGCCGCGCGCGGCCTCACCGTCGGTGTGCTCGATGCCGACATCTGGGGGTTCTCCGTGCCCCGCCTGCTCGGGATGTCGGAACGCATGGAGGCCTCCGAGGTCGACGGCCGGCCGAGGATCATCCCGAACCGGAGGACGGTCGGAGAGGGGACGCTCGAGGTCGTCTCGACCGGCTTCCTCGTCGAGGAGTCGACCGCGCTGATGTGGCGAGGGCTGATGCTGACCAAGGCGGTCGAGCAGTTCCTCAACGACGTCGCCTGGGGTGACCTCGACTACCTGCTGATCGACATGCCGCCCGGAACCGGCGACGTCCAGATGGGTCTGGCGCGGATGCTCCCGCGCACCGAGATGCTCATCGTCACGACTCCGGCGCGGGCCGCGCAGAAGGTCGCCCAACGTGCCGCCGACATGGCGAGGCGCTCCTTCCTGCCGGTGATCGGCGTGGTCGAGAACATGAGCGCGTTCGTCTGCGACCAGGGCAAGTCGTACGCGCTGTTCGGATCGGGAGGGGGAGCCGAGCTCTCCGACGACATCGGCGCTCCGCTGCTGGCGTCGATACCGCTCGAACCACAACTCGCCGCGGGGGGCGACAGCGGCGAGCCGGTCGTCATCGACGGCGACGGCCCCTCGGCCGAGGTGCTGCGGGCACTGGTGGAACGCATCGCCGAGGAGGTGGCGCCGGCGCGCGCCGACGACATCGACATGTCGGGGTGCTCCGCCCGGCTCCTCGACGCGGTCGCCGCGGCCCTCGACGGGGTGTGACCCGTCAGCGCTTGCCGATGACGAACTCGGGGAGCGGCACGCTCTCGTAGTCGCTGTCGCGCGGGAGGGCGACACCGGTCACCCGGCCGGAGTCGTCGAGACGCACCCTCGGCAGGATCGGTGACGGACTGGGGCTCGAGATCGCCTCGGCGACAGCCTCGTCGGCCGAGCCGAACCGACTCAGCCAGCGGAGATTGGCCGTCGTCGGCGGGAACATCTGCAGCTCCCCTGCGCTGGCCCGTCGGAGGGCGTCCTCAGGCAGCACCCACAGGCTCTCGATCGTCTCCCCACCGTCGTGGAGCGGCTCCTGTTCGGGTGGAGCGACCGCGACGAGGAATCGTGTGTCGAAGCGCCGACGCTCCCCCACCGGAGTGATCCAGTGGCTGGTGAACCCGATCCGATCGACCATGAGACGCAGCCCGTGCTCAGCGCACAGGCCGGCGAGCGTCCGCTGACCGCCGTGGATCTCCTCACGGGCCGATGCCATGTCACCGGGGTCGAGGTCGGCACCGAAGCGGACGGCGTGCTGGGCGTCATGGTGACGCGCGAGCAACACCCCAGCCTCCTCGAAGCACTCCCGGACCGCCGCGACCATCCAGGCGAGCCCGCCGTGGTCGAGACCGAGACGGGCCGAGGCGGACGCGTCGTCGAGACCGTCGCACACCGGTTCGAGTTCGGCGGCGTGGTCCTCCCCG
>RGGX01000225.1 GCA_010024485.1 Actinomycetota bacterium
CTTCGGGAAGTTGCGGTTGAACGAGTTGACGATCGTGTTCGGCTGACCGGTGGCGGACTCGGGTCGGCTCCACTGGCCGATGCAGGGTCCGCACGCGTTGGCGAGCACCGTCGCCCCGACGGCCTCGAGATCAGCGAGGATCCCGTCGCGCTCGATGGTGGCGCGGGTCTGCTCGGACCCCGGGGTCACCAGGAGTTCGGTCTGCGCCCGGAGGCCGTGCGCCGCGGCCTGACGCGCGATGGCGGCAGCGCGGGTGAGGTCCTCGTAGGAGGAGTTGGTGCACGATCCGATGAGCGCTGCCGACACCTCGAGGGGCCAGTCGTTCTCCGCGGCCGCCGCGCCGACACCGTTCGCGCCCACGCGGTGGGCGCGATCGGGCGAATGGGGCCCGTTGATCAGGGGACGGAGCTCGTTCAGGTCGATCTCCACCAGTTGGTCGTAGTGGGCCCCCTCATCGGGACGCAGATGCTCGGCCACCCCGTCCGCGGCATCGGCAAGGCCGCTTCGGCCGGTGGCGCGCAGATAGTCACCCATGTGCGTGTCGTATCCGAACACCGAGGTGGTGGCGCCGATCTCTGCGCCCATGTTGCAGATGGTCGCCTTGCCGGTGGCTGAGATCGAGTCGGCCCCCGGGCCGTGGTACTCGACGATCGCCCCGGTGCCGCCCTCGACGGTGAGTCGGCGGGCGACCTCGAGGATGACGTCCTTCGGGGAGGCCCAGCCGCTCAGCGAACCCGTGAGCCTCACGCCGATCACCTTGGGCCAACGAACGTTCCACGGGAACCCGGTCATGACATCGACGGCGTCGGCGCCACCCACGCCGATGGCGACCATGCCGAGGCCTCCGGCGTTCGGGGTGTGGCTGTCGGTGCCGATCATCATCCCGCCCGGGAAGGCGTAGTTCTCGAGGACGACCTGGTGGATGATGCCGGAGCCGGGGCCCCAGAAGCCGATGCCGTACTTCGCGGAGACGCTCCGCAGGAAGTCGTAGACCTCGCGATTGGTGTCGACGGCGACACCCAGGTCGATCGAGGCGCCCACCTTGGCCTGGATGAGGTGATCGCAGTGCACCGTCGAGGGAACGGCAGCCTCGGGCAGGCCGGCGGTCATGAACTGCAGGAGGGCCATCTGCGCCGTCGCATCCTGCATAGCGACGCGGTCCGGGTGGAAGTCGGCGTAGGAGGCGCCGCGCTCAAGTTCCTGACCCTCGGGATCGGCGAGGTGGTTGATGAGGATCTTCTCCGCGAGCGTCAGTGGCCGCCCGAGGCGACGCCGCCCGATGTCGACCCGCTCCGGCAGGGATGCGTAGACGCGCTCGACGAGTTCGACGGGGGTGGAGGAGCTCACGGTCATGCCCACACTGTACTGACCACCCCGTCGGGAGGAGCAGGCCGCTCGGCCCCTCAGTCGGGTCGCGTTCCCCAGGAGTTCCAGTGGGTGAGGTCGTGCGCCGGGAGTCGACTCGCCGGTCGGAACTCGGTACCGATGGTGTGAGCGATCGGGAAGAGGCCGCCCTGGCTGTAGCGATCGAAGGGGATGCCGAGGAGATTGGCTGCCTGCTCCTCACCGCCGTTGATCAGGTGCAGCGTGGTCCACGCGGATCCGAGCCCACGTTCACGCAAGGCGAGCATGAAGCTCCACACCGCTGGCAGCAGCGAACCCCAGAACGCGGCCGAGGAGCCGGAGGTCTCGGGTTTGCCCTCGATGCAGGGGATCATGAGGATCGGGGAACGGGCGAAGTTGTCGGCGAGGTACTGGGCCGAATCGACCACACGGTCCGCTGCGAGCGCTCTCGGGTCGTCGGCGTCGTAGTTCGGGCGCGGGAGACTGCGGTAGAGCGCGAAGTTGTCGGCGTAGATGCGGGTGAGCTCCGCCTTCTTGTCCTCATC
>RGGX01000226.1 GCA_010024485.1 Actinomycetota bacterium
GTTCGGCCTCGGCCCGGTCGTAGGGCAGATCGGGGGTGGTGGCGAGATCCGACTCATCGCAACCCGCGCCGGCCAGGACGGCCCGCACCACCTCGAGGTGAGTAGCCGATCCGTCGTGGCTGGCGCAGCCGAGCGCGAGGCCCCGAGTATCGAGGCGCAGTCCGGCCCGGAGCATCGCGGTCGCCTGGAGCGGCTTGAGCGACGAACGCGGGTAGATCACCGAGTCGACGTCGCCGACGATCGCGCGGCATCCCGAGCCGTCGGCGACGACCACCGTTCCGTGATGGAACGACTCGTCGAGACCATTGCGGTCGACGGCCGCGACGATCCCGTCGGTCACTCGGGGCCGCTGCCTCGGCGCCGTATCCGCCCGACCACCGGTCGCGGTTCGCTGACCGCGGTGAGCGGACTGTCGATCACATCGTGTCGCGCGCCCCACTCGGAGATGAGCGCCTGGGCCATCGCCGCGGTCGGCAGGGCGAGCACCGCCCCGGCGGGGCCGAGCAGGGCGAGACCGGCGAGCGCCGAGCCGAAGGCGACCGCGGGATGCAACTCCATCGTGCGAGCCGTCACCTTCGGTGAGATCAGGTAGTTCTCCAACTGCTGGTAGACGACGATGACCCCGAGCACGATCAGCGCGCGGACCGGCGAGTCGAGGAAGGTGATCAGCACGGGGAGGATGCCGGCGATGTACGTGCCGATGACCGGCAGGAACTGGCTGACGAGGCCGACCCACAGGGCGAGAGCCACCGGGGATCGCACACCGGCGGCCGCGAACACCGCCCAGTGGAAGAACGCCGACATCAGCGAGAGCAGCAGTCGCGAGTAGAGGTATCCCCCGGTCTTGTTGATGGCGAGTTCCCAAGCGGCGAGGACCCGCTCCTGGCGGTCGGGGGACAGCCGCGAGCAGATCGATCGACGGAGGCGCGGTCCGTCGGCGACCAGGTAGTAGCTGAAGAGCAGCACCGAGAACGCGGCCAGGAGTCCGTTGAGCACCTGGCCGGACAGTCGGATCGCGTCGTCCTGCTGGGAGTCGATGAACTGCTGGACCGAGCCGTTGGGATCGTTGAAGTCGGCGATCACCTGCTCGGGGTCGATCTCGGTGCCGAACCAGTCATTGATGGTGTCCACGGTGTCGGAGATGTACGTCTCCGAGTTCGCCAGCAGGTCGGCGATCTGGGTTCCGATGAGGGTGCCCATGGCCCCGATGAACACCCCGACCGCGAGGATGACGCCGAAGATGATCGTCGCCGTCGCTCGACCCCGCCTCCACCCGCGTTGAGCGAGACGGTTGACGCCCGGTTCAATCGCGAGGGCGAGGAAAAGAGAGATGACGAGGAGCAGAACGAGCCCGGAGATGCGGTGCCAGACATCGACCGCAACCCCCGAACCGAGCCAGCCGATCCAGAAGACGACGACGACCGCGACGATCCAACGCGGTGGCCACCGCACCGGCGGTGACTCGGGACGCTCCGGCGATTCATCGGGCACGACTCCGAGCGTAGTGAGAGCCCGTGAGAGCATGTGACCATGAACGGCCGCGCCGACGAGCAAACCGATGCCAAGGGGCCCGACGTCGACGATGACGCCTCCACCGAGCCGGCCGAGGTGGTCCGCGCCTGGCTCGCCGAGCGGATCCGGGGTCGCATCGTCGGCGACGACGCCGAGCAACGCCAGGCCGAGTTGTTCGAGGCCCCCGGAGAGCGCTGGTTCGCCCCCGACTCCGCGGTGGTTCGCGTCCACGCTGATGCCGCGATGTTCATCGGGGGTCTGCGGGCACTCCTGATCCAGTCGATCCACCCGCTCGCGATGGCGGGGGTGGCCGAGCACAGCGACTACAAGGCCGATCCGTGGGGTCGCCTGCAACGAACCGCCGACTTCCTCGTG
>RGGX01000227.1 GCA_010024485.1 Actinomycetota bacterium
TCGGAGTAGACCGAGTGCTCGCGGACGCGGCGGGCTATCAGCTGCGCGTATTGGGCGCCGAAGTCGACGACCAGCACCTTCTGACGAGCCTCCGTTGAGGTGGGTGCTGCGCTGTCTCCGGTCAAGCACCCGATGGTAGACACAGGACGTGACTCGACCCCACCTCTCCGCCCCGCCCTATCGGCTTGGCGCATTGCTCCTCACCGCCATCATGGGGCTCCTCGCGTTGAGCGCACCCGCGGTCGCCGGCGCACCCGCCGCTCCCGCGACGGTGGTCCTACCGAGTCAAAGCGACGGCGGCGAGAACGACTTCTTGCCTCCGGATCGGGATCTCACCGAGTGCGTGAGCGCGCTCCCCAAACCCGGATGCGGGAGCGAAGCTCGCGGCGGCTGGCGTCAGACGGCGGTCTTCTTGGCGGTGCTCGGTGGTCTCGCCTTCATCGCCTGGCGGGTCATCGCGGGTGCCCGTGCAGCCGGTCGAGCAGATCGACCAGCACGTGCGCCGTCGCCCCCCACACCGTCTCATCAGCCAACTCGAAGAAGTGGAGCAGACGATCCGTCGGAGGACGCCCCCACACCTCCGAATGGTGGGTGAGCGGCGACACCAACTCGTGGAGTCCGACCCACATCACCCGCTCCACCTCATCGCTGGTCGGTCGCAAATCCGGTCGACCCTCGACCACCGCAACCTTCGGCACGATGTAACTCCGACTCACCACGGTGTTCAGGTGATCGAGTTCGCCGACGATCCGCACCGAGCGGGGATCGAGTCCGACCTCCTCCTCGGCCTCTCGGAGCGCCGTCTCGGCGGGCGACTCACCGGGATCCATCCGACCGCCGGGGAAGCTCATCTCCCCCCGGTGGTTGCGCAGATGCATCGACCGTCGCGTCAACAACACCTCGGGGCCACGGTCGAACGAGAGCGTCACGAGCACCGCCGAGTGGCGAGCTCCGGTGAAGGCGGGTTGTAGAGGTCCGTCCTCCGCAGGCACGACCGATCGAAGGTGGTCGACATCGACATTGACGTCGGTGTGAACCCAATTCGCCGGAGGGCCTGGGCTCCACTGGGCCGGTCGCGGGACGACCTGTCGACCCCCGCGAGGGGCGTCGGTCACTCCGCGCGAGCCGACCAGCCGTTGTCGGCGAGGTCGCGAAGCACCTCGGCGAGTCCGGCGGTCTTCAGGTTGGCGAGCACCTTCCCGGGGAGTTGCTCCCCACGCTCCCATTCATCCCAGGCGGTCATCAGCTTGTTGATGTCGGGGGCGGGGCGCTCGAAGCTCATCCCTTCAGCCTACGGACGGTGCCCGCCCGCGTCACCCGGTGCGCCGTGTCCGACGCGAGACGCGTGGCTCCCACTGGGTGATCGGGATCAAGGCGCCGAGCAGGAGACCGATGCCGAGCACCACGACACGGGTGAGGGTCGACAACTCGATCCACCACTGGACCCCGAGCAGCACTGCTCCGGCTGCGAGCACAACGTCCACCACTCGGTGCTGTTTGCGCGTCGTCAGACGGAAGGCGCCGAATGGGCCGTCGACCACCGCGACATTGATCAATAGTGCGGCGGCCAGTACCCGGGGCCAGATGCCGTCATCCACGCGGAGCACATGGGAGAGCAGCGCGAGCGCCAGCACGTACTCGAGCGCCTGATGCGCCCAGAACGGTCGCTTGAACCCCACACGGTCAACCTAGGTGGCGCCTGAGCCCGGACGCGACGATGCCCGGGGCGAACCCCGGGCACCGCTGTCGACGTCAGGCGTCGGGACCGGTCACGAGGACCGGGCGGTCACATCATGCCGCCCATGCCACCCATCGGGTCCATGCCACCGCCGCCCATCGGGGCCGGCGGCTCGGGCTTGTCGGCCACCACGCACTCGGTGGTGAG
>RGGX01000228.1 GCA_010024485.1 Actinomycetota bacterium
CTGACCGTCTCCAGCGTGGTGTGGACGAGATCGGCGAGGCGACGGTGCACTGCGTTCCGATCACGACCTCCGACCGGCGCTTCGACGGTGACCTGCGTTCCAGCCTCGCCGCCCTCGGAATCCCGCTCCTTCAGCAGGTCATGCTCCGCCGTGAGGACTGCCTCCAGTTCGATCCGAGCCTGCGGACCTCCGAGGACGGCGAGTGGTGGCTGCGGATGCGTGATCGCGCGGTGTTCCACTGGTCGGAAGGAGCGCCCGTCTGGTACCGCCTCGACGACGAGCCGAGACCGGGTGTCGACCTCGAGGTGAGACTCCGCGACCGCGAGTCGGTCGCAGCCCGGCATCTGCACTGGATGGACCGGTCGGCCCGAGCACATCGTTTCGCGATGCTCGCGTATTCATCGCTGGTTGCGGGTCGCCGGATCAAGGCGCTCCGATACGCCGTGCTCCAGTTCGGCAACGTCCCCTCGTTCGCGGCCATGAAGATGGCGATTCGCGCGTTGACGGTCGGCACCGATGACGAGGACGCCGGTCGTCGGCGCCGCAGCGCCGCGCGTCGTATGGAGTGACCGGCCGGGCAGCCTCGCCGCCGGTACCGTCGGCGCCGTGGTCCTCCGTCGTCTGATCGTCGCTGTCGCCTCACTGGTCGCGACGGCAGCCCTGCTCGCCTTCGTGGTGTCACGGGTCCTGATCGGCATCGTCGGCTCCCCGGAGGCGACCGCCGGTCTCGCCGGTGAACTCGTTCAACTCCCTCCGGTCCGTGACGCGATCGCCGAGGAACTGGTCGACCGGCTCATGGAGGAACCGGTCGTCGCTCAACTCGGCCCCGAGGTCGCGCGGGTCGGTGTCGACGACGTCCTCGCCTCCGGTGAGGCAGCGCGACTCGCCGAGGAGTTCGGGTCGGCTGCCTACGAGGTCTTCGTGGTGGGCGCCCCCCGCCGCAGCGTCGACATCGAGCCGACGGCTCGTCTCGCCGTGGATCTCGTGGTCGGGAGTGAGCTCGGTTCGCAGGTCGATCTCTCCGGGGTCGGCCCGGTCGACATCGTGCGCACCGAACAGGATCTCGACCTCTCCTGGACGGTCGACCGGCTTCGGTTCTGGTCGAACACCGCACTGGCCGTCGCTGTCCTTGCCGCCGCGGTGGCGGTGCTCGCCTCACCGGTCGGGGCGATGCGGCGGCTGCTGCCCATCGGCCTGGCGGTCGCCGCGGCCGGTCTGGGACTCATCGGGATCTCCCGGGCCTCGGGGCTCATCGATCTCACCGATTCCCCGCGACCCGAGCTCGTCAGAGCCATCACCGAGGATCTGCTCGGACGTCTCGCCCGACCGGGCGTGATGCTGTTCGGAGCCGGGGTCGCGGGGGTCGTCGCCGGCGTCGTGGCCCGGGTCATCCCCAGGCGGTGATCAGCTGCCGGCGGCGACGATGGCGTCGAACTCGTCCTCGGTGAGCGGGATCACCGACAGTCGGTTCCCCCGCGCCAGGAGCCGGCAGTCGACGAGCTCGGGCATGCCGCGTAGCTCCTCGAGTGGGATGAAGCGCAGTCGTCGTTTGGGGGCGACCGTCACCCAGTCCCACCGGGGCTCGTCGGGTGACGACTTGGGATCGAAGTACTTCGACGTCGGGTCGAACTGGGTGGGATCCGGTTCGGCGCCCTTCACGATCCTGCACACCCCGGCGACCCCGGGCGGCGTCGCGTTCGAGTGGTAGAAGATCGCGAGGTCGCCGACGGACATCTCCCGCATGAAGTTGCGGGCCTGGTAGTTCCGGACCCCGTCCCAACCCTCGCGCTTCGCGGCGATGAGGTCGTCGTAGCCGAAGACGTCGGGTTCG
>RGGX01000229.1 GCA_010024485.1 Actinomycetota bacterium
TCGGTAGAAAGGTTCTTGCCGCATGCCGAGCCAGCGCCATGGGCCGGGAAGACACGGGTGACGTCGGGGAGGGTCATCAGTTGGTTGTGGAGCGAGTCGTAGAGTTTCTCGGCGAGTTCTTCCCGGGTGAACCCGACTGAGGCGAGGAGGTCGGGGCGACCGACGTCGCCGATGAAGAGCGTGTCACCGGTGAGCACGCCGTAGGGCTCGGTCGCGTCGGCGCGCTCGAAGATGACCACGCTCATCGACTCGGGGGTGTGTCCGGGGGTGTGGCGGAACTCGAGGATGACCTCTCCGAGCGACACCCGTTCGCCGTCGGTCATCTTGCGGTGGGTGAGAGGCGTGGGAGAGGCATTCGAGGTAGTACTGCTGGAACTTCATCGGAACTCCTTCGTCGTGTGCTTGTGAATCTAGAGGTACGGACATTTAGGGTCAAGACATTGGTACGGACATATCTGGGGTGCCGTGTAGCGGGTGCCGGTGACGGTCTCCGACGGCGCCACGGACGAGCCGCGACCGGCCTGTGATGCCGCCACGACGGTCAGACATGGCGTTCCTCGAGTCCGGCAGCCCGAAGGTCGCCGGGCGCCGGATCGGCGTCTCCCGTGATGACCTCGACCGCTTGATGCGCGGTGGCCTGGATGCGCCCCTCGAGGCGTTGCCAGAGGCCAGCCCGGCGGAGCACATCGCGAACCGGCCCCTTCACATCGCAGAGGTGCAGTGTCACTGGCGAGTCATCGATGTCCGCGAGGATCTCCGAGAGGGTCTCGGCGCCGGTGGCGTCGATGTCGTTGATGCCCGAGCAGTCGAGCACCAGCGCTCGCGGCTCGACCGCGAGTCGGGCGGCCCGATCGGTCAGCAGACGCTTCACGTGCTGGGCGTTGACGAACGACATGGCGGCGTCGATGCGAACCACATCGATCCCCGGGATGGTCTCGGCATCGGGAAATCGCTCAAGATTCCGCCAGCTGGTCGTTCCCGGGATCCGACCGAGGACCGCGTCGTGAGGCTTTGACATGCGGGCGAAGACCACGAGCATCGAGGCGACGACGGCGATACCGATCCCGACCTCGATGCCGAGCACGAGGGTCGCGAGGAAGGCGACGCCGAGTCCGACGAGGTCGGTGCGCTTGACGGCGGCGATGTGACGCATCTCCGCGATGTCGACGAGGTTGATCACCGCGACGATGATGATCGCGCCGAGAGCGGCCTTCGGGAGGTTCTCGAACAGGGGTGTGAGTACCGCGATGGTCACTAGGACGATCGCGGCGGTGATGACGCTCGCCAACGGAGTCCTCGCACCGGCCGAATCGTTGACTGCGGTGCGTGAGAATCCGCCGGTGACCGGATAGCCGCCGAACAGGCCGGCGGTGACGTTCGATGCCCCGAGGGCGATGAGCTCCCGGTTGGCCTCAACCTCGTAGCGATGGCGCCGGGCGTAGACCTTGGCGACGGCGATCGACTCCATGAAGCCCACGAGGGTGATCACGAGCGCGGTCGGTAGCAGGTCGCCGATGGCGCCTCCGCTCAGCTCGGGCATCGAGAGCGCCGGGAGCGAGTCGGGGATGGGGCCGACCGTGGCGACACCCTCGGAGGCCAGATCGGCGATCGAGACGATCACCGTGGCGGTGATGACCACGACGAGCGCGCCCGGCACTCGGCGGGCGATCCGCTTCAGGATCAGGAGGAGCGTGACGCTGCCGGCGCCGATGGCGAGCGTCGTCGGATGGGTGTCACCGAGGGCGGCTGCGAGCTCGCGCACCGTCTCGTGGAAGTGCTCGGTGCGGGGAATGGAGACACCGAGGATGTGCTTGACCTGTGTGCCCCCCA
>RGGX01000230.1 GCA_010024485.1 Actinomycetota bacterium
GCGGTCGTGGATGCGCGTGAGCGACACCCAGGACTCGATGGAGCAGATGCCGTCGATCGCGTCGGCGAGCCGCGCCTGCCGCGGTGACGTCGCGCCGAGTTCCGCGGCGAAGTGCCGGGCGGTGGCCTCGAGGAGTCGCCGACGGTTGTCGCGGACCGCAGCCGCGATCCGGGGCTGGTCGAGCGCGCGAATCCAGGCGAGGTGCATGACCGGGCCGACCTCGGAGAAGAGTCGGATGCGGGAGTCGACGAATCGCCGGACCCGGGCGGTGGTGGAGCCCTGACCGAGTCGGTCGATGACGAGCAGATCCTTGAATCGCTCGACGAAGCGCGCGACGGTCTCCTGCTGCAGCTCGTCGAGGGATCCGAAGTACCGGAAGATCGTGGCCGTTGAGACACCTGATCGCCGAGCGACCTGATCGACGGCGGGTGGCAGGTGCCCCTCGATGATCAGATCGAACATGGCGTCGATGACCGCTGCTCGACCGCGTTCGGCGCGCAGACGACGGCCGTCGACGGCGGTGTCCGAACGGCTCCCCATCGTTGAGAACGTAGACGGGTCCGGAAACTATTGCAAGAGTGACTCGCAATAGTTGTCAGTGCTCGGAGGAGAGCAACCCCCTCACGTCGCGTCCGGAGAATCGCACGAAGGTCGGGATCGTCTTGTGGGCGATCGGCCCGATCGCGAAGGCGTACAGCAGCGTGCCGATGCCCACCGTGCCGCCGAGCGCGAAACCGGTGACCAGCACCACCGCCTCGATCGAGGTGCGCACCACTCGGATCGAGTGGCCCCGCGATGCGATCCCGGTCATCAGGCCGTCCCTCGGACCCGAGCCCATGCCGGCGCCGATGTAGAGCCCGGTCGCGAGACCGTTGATCGACACGCCGAGCAGGAGCAGTCCGACGCGTCCGGGGAGAGCGTCGTCGATCTCCGGGATGACCGCCATGGTGACGTCGACCCAGACGCCGACGAGAATCGCGTTGCCGATGGTGCCGACGCCCGGTCGCTCGCGCAGCGGGATCCACAGCAACAGCACCACGAAGCTGGTCGCGACGATGACCGTGCCGAGCGAGACACCGATCCGCTCCGAGACCCCCTCATGGAAGACATCCCACGGGGCGAGCCCGAGACCGGCCCGCACGACGAGACCGAGACTGATCCCAAAGAGCGACAGCCCGACGAGGAGCATGATCGACCGGCGGAACAGCACGGCGAGAGTCTGTCAGGCCGCCGATCATCTTCCGTGTGCAGGGATTTCCAAAGATCCCTTTCTGGCTGTCCGGCCCTCGTTTGGAGTCCGAGACCCGAGATCAGCAACCGCTCAAGGTGTCACTGACGCTCGAGGTGCCGTCGCTCACCGTCACTCGTGAGGTGAAGTCGTTCGACCCCCCGGAGAAGGTGGTTTGGAACTGGATCTCCGAATCCCCCGACGATGAGTTGGTCACCGTCACCGATGTGTTCCCCATCGAGCCGTCGTAGAGGTAGACCGGCGTCATCGTGGTCGGTGAGGCACCGGTGGGAGTCCGTGTCGCCGACACCGTGAGGTTGTCGCCGTCCTCGTCGTAGACGAAGGCCGTGACTGTCAACGTCGTGCTGGCGTTGGTCAGATTGAGCTGACAGTTCCGCGTCATCACCAACAATACGGGGTCCGAGTTGACCTGCTCACCGCATGGATAGGTGCGGAAGGTCATCTCATCGGAGGTCGATCCGTCGGGATCGCTTGCGGTCACGGTCACGGGGATCACGCTGTCGTAATTGTCGTTCGTCAACTCGAGTGTGAATCGCGCGGTTCCGTTTCCGGTCACGTACACCGTGTTGCCCGAGATCCGG
>RGGX01000024.1 GCA_010024485.1 Actinomycetota bacterium
TCAGGGCGGTGCCGTCATCGACGTCACCGACGCGACCTTCGAACAGGAGGTGATGCTGCGTTCGCAGTCCACCCCGGTGGTCGTCGACCTGTGGGCCCCGTGGTGCGGTCCGTGCAAGACGCTGGGGCCGATCCTCGAGGAGCTCGTCGGCGCCACCGACGGCCGGGTGGTGCTCGCGAAGGTCAATGTTGACGAGAACCCTGCGATCGCGGGTGCCTTCCAGGTGCAGTCGATCCCGGCGGTCTACGCCGTCAGCGAGGCGAAGGTGGTCGACGGCTTCATGGGCGCGGTCGGTCGCGCCGAGGTGGAGGCGTTCATCGACCGTCTCTCGCCGAGCGCCGAGGATGACATGGTGGCCGCACTGGTCGCCGCCCGGGACGAACTCGGCCTGCGGGCCGCCCTCGAGACCCATCCCGGTGACGAGTCGATCGTGGTGACCCTGGCGGAGATCCTCGTCGAACGCGGCGAGACCGAGGAGGCGCTCGCGTTGCTCGAGCGGGTTCCTGAGACCGACCGGGTGCGTCACGTCAAGGCTGAGGCTCGTCTTGGAACGGTCGCCCCCGACGATGACTACGACGAGCGGCTCACGGAACTCCTCGACCGGGTGAAGGACGACGATGAGGCCCGGCAGACCTTCGTCGACATCCTCGAACTGATGGGGCCGAACGACCCGCGCACGGCGGCTTACCGCAAACAGTTGACCGCCCGGCTGTTCTGATCGACACCGCGGGCTAGGTTCCGCGCTCCGACCTCCCTCCCGACGGAGAGGAGCATCGATGGAGCCGGATCGATCGGAGCGCCGGGGAGCGCTCCGACGCGCTCAGCTCACAGCCTCTCGTCGCCTCGCGTCACTCGCGGCGTTCTGGGGCACGGGACGACTGCTCGCCGCGGCACTCGCCGCTGTCTCGGTCACCGCCGCCGGCCTCTGGTTGGTCTCGCCGGAGCGTCCGCCCGTCGAGGCGGCCATCCCCCTCACCTCGACACCGGACGTCGTGCCCGAACCCATGATCACCGTGCACGTCGCGGGGGCGGTCATCCGCCCGGGCGTCTACTCGCTCGTCGCCGGATCGCGGGTGCACACCGCGATCGAAGCCGCTGGTGGGGCGCGTCCCGATGCGGACCCCGACCGGGTCAACCTCGCGGCTCCGCTCATCGACGGCGCCCAGGTGCGGCTGCCGGCGCTCGGCGAGCCGGCGATGCCGGACGAACTCGACGGAGGGCCCGTCAACCTCAACCTCGCCGACACCTCCCGACTCGAGTCGTTGCCCGGAATCGGGCCGACACTGGCCCGCGCGATCGTCGATGAGCGCGACCGCGGTGGACCCTTCGCTCAGGTCGACGACCTCGTGAGGGTGCCGGGTCTCGGTCCGGTGCGGATCGAGTCACTCCGCGATCTGGTCGCCACGTGAGGCGACGATCAGAGCAGTCGCTCGCCGAGTCGGATCGCGGCGATGAGCACGCCGGCCACGGCTCCGGTCGCGACCGCGATGTAGAGCAGTCCCATCTCCATCCAGAACTCCCGCCAGGCGGTGATCGGATGGCGGCTGGCGCGGCGCGCCGCCACCCAGCCGAGGAACACCCAGAACGGCACGCTCCCCAAGATGGCGAGGGGGTAGGTGCCCTGATCGGCGATCGGGGCGCCGACGACCAGAAGCCCCGGTGCCGCGACGACCCCCGAGAGGAGCGCGAGCACGGCGGCGGTGCGACCCTCTCCGAAGACGAGCGCGGCCAGCGCCGCGATGCCCGTCACCGCTGGCAGCGCGAGACCGTAGATCGGTCCGAGGCGCCGCACCCGCGCCCGATACCAGCGGGGCCCTCCTGGAACGGGGTCGGCCCGACCGGGGGGCTCGGGAGCCCCCGAGTCGCCGGCGTCGGGGCCGGGTTCGTCGATGGAGGAGGCACTCTCGTCGGTCATCGCGTCTCTCGGGTCCGCGGTCACCATCAGCGTTGGCGGTGACCGCGGATTCAGACTACGTCGGTGGGGTCGACCCCGTCGCGGACGATTCGGCGGTCGTGCCTGATGGCCTGGTCGTGGCGGTGGCAGCCGTTCTCGTCGGCTCAGTGGTCGCGGTTGGATCGTGGTACCCGTTCGCTCAGGTGCGCGGCCGCCGGACCGGCCCCGTCATCGTGTTGATCTCGGTCGGTCTCATCGGATCCGTGCTGTCGCTGAGGGCGGAGGCCGGGTTGGCGGCAGGGCCGATCGGGCCCTTCACCGGCCCCGCCCGGGTCGTCGACGATCCGCGTCCCTACCGCTCTGCGACCTGGGTGATCATCGACATCGACGGCGCGCGTCACGAGATCTGGGCCCGTTCGAACTCGGATCGACGGCGTGTGGCGTCACTTCGCGCGGGGGAGTGGGTGGTCGTCTCCGGAGAGCGCGAGCCACTCGACCCTGATCGGGCCCGTCGGGTGGCCTGGCAGCACGTGATCGGCTCCTTCCGCGTCGATTGGCTCGGAGATGTCACCTCGGGTGGGCCTCTGGCGCGCGCCTCGAACCGGGTGAGATCGCTGGTGGCCGATGGCGCGGCACTCATCGGTGAGCCCGACGACTCGCTGCTTCGGGGTCTCGTCATCGGTGACGACCTCGATCAACCGCCGGAGATGATCGAGCGCTTCCGCCGAAGCGGCCTATCCCATCTCACCGCGGTCTCCGGCCAGAACGTCACCCTCGTGCTCGCCGCGGGCGCCCCGTTGCTCCGACGTCTCGGTTCGCGGACCCGGTTGGTGACCACGGTTGCCCTCATTGCCTGGTTCGTGGCGATCACGCGATTCGAGCCGTCGATACTGAGGGCCGGGACCATGGCGGTACTCGCCACCGTCGGCACCCATCTCGGCCGCGAGCGCACACCGATGCGGATGCTCGCCCTCGCGCTGAGTCTGCTGGTCGTCATCGACCCCCTCATCACCCGCTCGGTGGGGCTGTGGCTGTCGGTCGGCGCGACCGCAGGCGTGGTGGGGCTCGGTCCACGACTCGCCGAGGGGCTGGGCCGGTTCGGGGTGCTCGCCACCCCCGTGGGCATCACCCTCGGCGCTCAGCTCGGGGTGGCCCTCCCGAGCGTGCTCACCTTCGGTCGACTTCCCCTCGTCGGACTGGTGGCGAACCTGCTCGCCGTCCCGGTCGCGGGCGCGGTGATGCTGCTCGGGCTGCCGGCCTGCCTCATCGCCGGAGCACTCGGTGGGATCAGCCCTGATCTCGGCTGGCTCGCTTTGGCCCCCGTCGCGCTCGGAGTGCGATGGGTGGATCAGATCTCGATCATCGGTGATCGGATCGAACCCGAGTCATCGGTGTACGGCATCGTCGTCACGCTCGCCGTCGGCGTGGCGGCCCTGTATCGGTTCGAGTGGCGGCGTCGCCGCGGTGTCCCGGAGATGGCAGGGGTGCTATGAACGAGTCCGGATGAGCATCGGTGACGGCGATCGGTCCCTGATGGTCCATGAGTTCGACGGCACCGAGTACGGGTTGCGCGAGGTGGTCGATGCGGCGCAGACCCCGCCGTTCCTCACCGAGAGTCGTGTCGTCGTCGCCCGGGGCATCGGTCGTTTCGTCGCTGCCGACATCGATGACATGAAGGCCTACCTCGCCGACCCGTTGCCGACCACCCACCTGGTCCTCGTCGGCGGCGGAGGGGCGGTCACGAAACCGCTGGTCGACGCGGTGAAGGCGGCCGGCGGCGTGACGCGAAGCACCTCGGTGTCGACCAGGGGTCGGGATCTCGAGACCTGGGTGCGGAGTCGCGTCGAGGTGAAGGGGCTACACCTCGACCAGCAGGCCCTCAGCCGTCTCGTCGACTGGTTGGGGGAGAACACCTCAGTGCTCGACGGTCTGCTCGACACCGTGGCCGCCGCTCACAGTGGGCGGGCGAAGGTCACTCTCAGCGAACTCGAACCCCTGCTCGGCGAGGAGGGTGGGGTCCCGCCGTGGGACCTGACGGATGCGATCGACAGTGGAGACGTCGCGCGGTCGATCACGCTGCTGCATCGGATGATGCACGGCGGCGGCAGGCACCCGCTCCAGGTGATGGCCCTGCTCCACGGGCACTACGCCAAGATGGCGCGGCTCGACGGGTCCGGGGCCCAGGACCCCGAGTCGGCTGCGGCGGCGCTCGGCGCGAAGAGCTCGTTCGCGGCGGGTAAGACGCTGAAGTCCTATCAGCGGCTCGGAGTCGACGGGGTCCGTCGAGCGATCGGTCTCTTGGCGACCGCTGATCTCGACCTGAGGGGGGAGACCGGTCTCGAGGAGGAGACCGTCATGGAGATCCTCGTGGCGAGGCTCGCGAGGCTCGCCCCTCCCGGGAGGCGAAACGGGAACACCCGGGGACGCCGGGCCGGCTGAGCCGTCAGCCCGCGTTGATGCGCTTCATCAGGCGGCTCTTGCGACGGGCCGCCGTGTTCTTGTGGATGATGCCCTTGCTGGCTGCGCTGTCGATGCGCTTGACCGCCGCGCGGATCGCGGCGTCGCTCTCGTCGGTCCCGACGGCGGCCTCAGCCTGCTTGACGCGCGTCTTCAACTCGCTGCGGACAGCGCGATTCCGCTCAGCCGCCTTGGCGTTGGTGAGGATTCGCTTCTTCTGGCTCTTGATGTTGGCCACGGGCACTCCGGGTTGATCCACGCCGCCGCCCGATGGCGACGGTTCCTGCGTCCGAGGTGGCAGAGCCACTCCGAGACGTGCGCACGCTACCGGAGGCACCCCATGGAGCCAACGCCGCAGCGGTAGCGTGAACACCGCCATGGACCTCCCCCCGCCGGGCATCAGCCGGATCCGGAACTTCTCGATCATCGCCCATATCGATCACGGCAAGTCGACGCTGTCCGACCGCATCCTCGAGGTGACCGGAGCGGTGCAGTCGAGGGACATGCGCGCCCAGTACCTCGACTCGATGGACCTCGAGCGGGAGCGCGGCATCACGATCAAGGCGCAGAACGTCCGGGTCGAATGGAAGGGACACGTCTTCCACCTGATCGACACGCCCGGTCACGTCGACTTCGGCTACGAGGTCTCCCGCTCGCTCGCCGCCTGCGAGGGCGTGGTCCTGGTGGTCGACGCCGCCCAGGGGATCGAGGCGCAGACGCTGGCCAACTGCTACCTGGCGCTCGAGAACGACTTGGAGATCGTCGCCTGCCTCAACAAGATCGACCTGCCCGCCGCCGATCCCGACCGCTACGCCATGGAGATCGAGACGATCCTCGGCATCCCCGCTGAGGACATCCTGCGGATCTCGGCCAAGACCGGCGAGGGAGTCCCCGAACTCCTCGACGCCATCGCCGAGCGCATCCCGGCCCCCGTCGGTTCGGCCGACGACCCGCTCCGAGCACTCATCTTCGACTCGCAGTTCGATCAGTACCGGGGTGTGGTGTCATCGATCCGTGTCGTCGACGGCACCCTGGAGGCGGGCTCGCGGCTCCAGTTCATGCAGGCCCAGGCGACGCACGAGGCCATCGAGATCGGTATCCGCCGACCGGCGGCGACGCCGGTGGACCGGCTCGGGCCCGGCGAGGTCGGCTACCTCATCGCCGGCATCAAGGACGTCGGCGACGCCCGGTCGGGTGAGACGGTGACCACCGCTCCGCGGGGGGCGACCTCGCCGCTCGAGGGGTACCGAGATCCGAAGCCGATGGTGTTCTCAGGGTTGTTCCCCATCGACGGCGATGACTTCGAGGACCTGCGCGACTCGCTCGCGAAACTGAAACTCAACGACGCCTCGGTCACCTACACCCCCGAGTCGTCGGGCGCCCTCGGCTTCGGCTTCCGCTGCGGGTTCCTCGGGCTGCTCCACATGGAGATCGTCAAGGAGCGCCTCGAGCGCGAGTTCGGACTGGCGCTCATCGCGACCGCGCCCTCGGTCGAGTACCGGGTCACCCGCACCGACGGGCATGTCGAGGTGATCGACAACCCGTCGGATCTCCCGCCGGCCCAGCAGGTCGACGGCATCGAGGAACCGGTGTTCAAGGTCTCGATCATCACGCCGACGGCGTACACCGGGGCGCTGATGGAGCTCTGCCAGAGCCGCCGTGGAGAGATGAAGCGGATGGAGTACCTCTCCCCCGAGCGCGTCGAGTTGAACTACGAGATCCCGCTCGCCGAGGTTGTCGTCGACTTCTTCGACCAGTTGAAGAGCCGGAGCCAGGGCTACGCGAGCCTCGACTACGAGCTCGCCGGCTACCAGCTCTCGAACCTCGTGCGGGTCGATCTGCTCCTCAACGGCCAGCCCGCCGACGCCTTCTCGACCATCGTCCATCGCGACAACGCGGAGTCGTACGGGCGCCGCATGTGCGAGAAGCTGCGCGAGCTCATTCCCCGACAGATGTTCGACGTGCCGATCCAGGCCGCGATCGGTGGGAAGGTCATCGCCCGCGAGACGGTCAAGGCCAAGCGCAAGGACGTCCTCGCCAAGTGCTACGGCGGAGACATCACCCGAAAGAGGAAGCTGCTCGAGAAGCAGAAGGAGGGCAAGAAGAAGATGAAGGCGATCGGCCGGGTCGAGGTGCCCGGCGACGTGTTCATCTCGGCCCTCAAACTCGACGACTGATGGGGCGCTGACCGGTGACCGACACCGCGGGCCGCGCCCCGATCGCCACACCGGGTACGTTCCGGTCGCTCCGGCACCGAAACGCGCGACTCTTCCTCGGCGGCCTGTTCGTCTCGCAGATCGGCGCCTGGGCACAGTTCACCGTGCTCGCCGTCGTCGTCGACCGGCTCACCGGCTCGACCACCGCCATCGGGGTCCTCACCGCCCTCCAGTTCGGACCGCTCCTCGTGCTCGGGGCCTGGGCCGGATCCTTCGCCGATCGGGTCGACCGGCGACGCATCGTGCTCGCCACGCAGACCCTGCTCGCGGCCCAGGCCGTCGTGTTGGCGGTCGCTGATATCGCCGGGGTGTTGAACGTCGGGGTGGTGTACGTGCTGACCATCGTGCTCGGCGTGGTCTCCGCCATCGACAACCCGGCCCGTCGTGGGTTCCTCATCCAGTTGGTCGACCAGCACGAGATCTCCAATGTGATGTCGCTGAACACAGCGACGATGACGGGCTCGCGGATCTTCGGGCCGGCCATCGCCGCGCTCCTCATCACCCGGGTCGACACCGGCTGGCTGTTCGCACTCAACGCGATCACATCGATCGCCATCATCTGGTCGATCGTCGCGGTCGACGGCTCCCGCGTCCATGAGGCCCCGAAGGTCGCCCCGGGCGGACGGCCGATCCGCGACGCGCTCGCCTACATCCGCGCCACCCCGCAACTGGGGGCGACCTTCGTCGTGTTCGCTGTGGTGTCCACCTTCGGGTACAACCACAACGTCTCCCTGCCGCGCATCGCCAACGAGATCTGGAACGACGAGCAGTGGTTCGGATGGGTGATGGCCATCGTGAGCCTCGGCAGCATGATCGGCAGCCTGATGACCGCGTCACGGCCCTCGGTCTCGATGAGATGGATGGCGGCGAACGGCCTGCTGCTCGGCCTGAGCGGGGTCGCTCTGGCGTGGGCACCGAGCGGGTGGGTGGCGCTGATCGTCGCCATTCCCCTCGGACTCGGTGGAGCCGCCTTCATGGCCTCGATGAACTCGTTCAGCCAACAGGAGTGCCCCCCGGAGATGCGCGGCCGGATACTCGCCTTCATCGCCATCGCCTTCCTCGGGTCGTATCCGATCGGTGGGCCGATCACCGGGATGGTCGGCGACCTGATCGGGCTCGAGTGGTCGATCGCCTATGGGGCGGTCATCACCACCGCGGCAGTCGTCTGGTTGATCGCGCGGGTCCTCCCCAGTGCTCGAGTGGCGACCGAGCGCGCGGTGGGCTGAACTGTCGGCGTGTCAGCCGGCTCGAGCATCGTCTGGTTCCGGAGGGACCTCCGGATCATCGACCACCCGGCACTGACGCGGGCCGTCGCCGACGGGCCAACACTGCCGCTGTTCGTCATCGACCCCGAGTTCGCAACCTCGTCGCGTCCGCGTCGCGCCGCCCTCGCCGCGATGTTGGGGGCACTCGACGGCGCCCTCGGCGGTGCTCTGCACATCGCCGTCGGTGATCCCGTCGACGTCGTGCCACAGGTGGCCGCCGCCGTCGGGGCCTCCGCCGTGCATGTCTCCCGCGACTACGGACCGTATGGACACCGGCGGGACGCTGCGGTGGCCGAGCGCCTCGGGGCCGACGGACGCCGTCTCCTCGGCACCGGCTCGAACCTGCTCGTCGACCCGACCACCGTCACCAAGGCGGATGGCACGCCTTATGCCGTGTTCACCCCGTTCAGTCGGACCTGGCGGTCGGTGCTCGGGGAGAGCGGCAACACCGATTTGCTCGACGCTCCATCGCGACCCGACTGGATCACGGGAGTGCCCGGCCATGTCGGTGACCCGAGGCCGGCGCTCGGCCTCACCGAAGCCGACGAGGCGCCGATCGGAGGCGGCCACCTGGATCTCTCGACCGATGAGGCGCTCGCGCGCTGGGATCGCTTCCGTACGTCGGGGCTCGATCGCTACGGGGAGCGACGCGACCTCCCGGCCGAGGACGGCACCAGTTCGATGTCGTCGGCGCTCAGATTCGGCCTCGTTCATCCGGCACGACTGCTGGCTGACCTCGACCCGGGCTCCGAGGACCACCGCACCTTCGAGTCCGAGCTGTGCTGGCGCGACTTTTATGCCGATGTGCTGTTCCGCCGGCCCGAGACCGCCTGGCAGAACCTCGATCGTCGACTCGACCGCATCGCCCTCGACACCGATGACCGGGCCCGTGAGCGTTTCGCGCTGTGGTGCGCCGGCCGTACGGGGTTCGAGATCGTCGATGCCGGTATGCGCCAGCTGGCCGCCACCGGGTGGATGCACAACCGGGTGCGCATGATCGTGGCCAGCTTCCTGGTGAAGGACCTCCATCTGCCGTGGCAGTGGGGGGCGCGTTTCTTCATGGAGCACCTCGTGGATGGCGATCTCGCCTCCAACAACCACGGCTGGCAGTGGGCGGCGGGAACCGGCACCGACGCGGCGCCGTACTTCCGGGTGTTCAACCCCGTCACGCAGGCGGAGCGATGGGACCCTGATCGCGCCTACCGGAGCCGCTGGGTCGCCGAACTCGACACTGCCGACTATCCCGCGCCGATGGTCGACCACGGCCGCGAGCGCGAGGAGGCGCTCGCCCGGTACAAGGCGGCACGCGGTGGTTAGCACTCGGTAACCTCAAGTGCCAGATGCTCGACGATCGCAAGACCGCCATCCTGAGCGCCGTCGTCCAGGAGTACATCGCGACGGCCCAGCCAGTGGGTTCATCCCACATCGCCAACGTGCCCGGGGTGCAGGTCTCGCCGGCGACGGTCCGCAACGACATGGCGGCGCTCGAACAGGAGGGTTTCCTGATCCAGCCGCACACCTCCGCGGGTCGGGTGCCGACCGACAAGGGCTACCGCTTCTTCGTCGACCACCTCACCGAACCGGGGCGGCTCGACGAGTCCCGTTCGGCTCAGGTGGGTGACTTCTTCTCGGCGGCCCACGGGCGACTCGAGGAACTGCTCCACCAGACCTCCGACCTGTTGACGCGCCTGACCAACTCGGCCTCGGTGGTGCTCGGACCGGCGGCCGCCGCTGCAGTGGTCCGCTCGGTCCAGATCGTGTCGCTCACGGCGACCACCGCCACCGCGATCCTCGTCCTGTCGAACGGCACCGTCACGAATGAGGTGATCGACATCCCCGAGGGTGCCGACGACGACGACATCCGGCGGGCGGCAGCGCACCTCGACTCGGTGTTGTCGGGTTGCTCGATCGCCGACACGGCCGCCGTCGAGTCCGCCGGGGAGGCCCGGGCGGACGCCATCGCGTCCGAGGCACTCGAGGCGCTCCGACGCGCCTCGAGTGACGATCAGGTGTATGTCGGTGGCGCCTCCACGGTGGCCGATTCCTTCGATGCGGTCGAGGTGGTGCGAGATGTGCTGCACACCCTCGAGCAGCAGTTCGTCGTGGTATCGCTGGTGCAGAACATCCTCGATCGCGGCATGTCGGTGGCCATCGGTGTCGAGCACGGCGTCGAGCCGCTCGCCGCCTGCTCTGTCGTGGTCGCCCCGGTCGTGGCCGACGGCGAGCACCTCGGATCGGTCGGCGTTCTCGGCCCGACCCGGATGAACTATCCGCAGGCCCTGGCGACCGTCGGTCTCGTCAGCGACCGTCTCGGACGTCACATCGGAGATGGCGGCTGATGTCCGACTTCTACGAGCTGCTCGGTGTGTCGCGGCAGGCCTCGGCCGAGGAGATCAAGAAGGCCTACCGCAAGCGGGCTCGCGAGTTGCATCCCGATGCGAACCCCGATGATCCCGACGCCGCCGAGCGGTTCAAGGAGTTGTCGAAGGCCTATCAAGTGCTCTCCGACGATGATCAGCGCGCCCGTTACGACCGTTTCGGTGAGGCTGGGGTGTCGGGGTCCGGGAGAGGGGCGTCAGCCGAGGACGTCTTCGGCGCCGGACTGGGCGACATCTTCGATGCCTTCTTCGGAGGTGGCAGCCCGTTCAGCGGAGCCGGCCGGGGTCAGGGCCCGACCGGCCCTCCACGAGGCCAGGACATGGAGGTCGTGGCCGACATCTCCTTCGAGCAGGCGGTGTTCGGTGATCGCATCCCGGTCCCGCTCCGTCTTCCGTCCCCGTGTAACGACTGCTCGGGCACCGGAGCCGGTCAGGGAACCCAACCGGTCACCTGCTCGGAGTGCTCCGGGAGCGGCCAGGTGCGCCGCGTCCGCCAGAGCGTGCTCGGCCAGATGGTCACCAGCGCGGCCTGCGGTCGCTGCGGCGGCATGGGTGAGGTGATCGCGACGCCGTGCGCCACCTGTCGCGGGGAGGGTCGGGTAACGACCGACGAGACCTATGACGTCGATGTCCCCGCCGGGGTCGACACCGGCGCGACGCTCCGGCTCTCCGGCCGCGGTGCGGCCGGACCGCGCGGTGGAGCGCGCGGCGACCTCTACGTGCATCTCCGGGTGGCTGCGCACGAGCGCTATCAGCGTGACGGCACCGATCTCGTCACCCGGGTGCCGGTGTCGGTGTCCCAGGCGGCCCTCGGCACGACGATCGAGCTCCCGACCCTCGACGGCGACGAGGAACTCCAGGTCCCCTCGGGCACTCAGCCCGGTCACGAGTTCGTGCTGCGCGGTCGCGGGGTGCCTCGGCTCCAGGCCCGCGGTCGAGGAGATCTGCGGGTCATCGTCGAGGTGGTGGTGCCGACCTCACTCGACGACACCGAGACCGATCTGCTCTCCCGCCTCGCTGAGCATCGGGGAGAGCGCATCGGGACATCCGGCGGCAACAGCCTCTTCTCGCGGATCAAGTCGGCGTTCTCGTGAACCCGGTGCTCCGGACGTCGGACGGGCACCTGCTCACCGACGATGTCGGCTCACCGGTGCTCGACGAGGATGCTGAGCATCACCTCACCCGGGTGCTTCGACTCCGGGACGGTGCCACGGTCACCGTGACTGACGCCCGCCAAGCCCCCCGGCCGTCAGTCACGGTGACCGTGGCACCGTCCCGGAG
>RGGX01000231.1 GCA_010024485.1 Actinomycetota bacterium
CGAGGCCGTCGACTCCGACGATCTCCGGGAGGCCTTCAACACCGGCTGATGTCTCGATCATGGCGACGAGCATCGGCGCCTGCGCCTCCGCCGCGTAGTCGTCGAAACGAGAACCGAACAGGTTCGCGCGAGCGAACCCGACCCCGCGTCGCCCAGCCGGCGGCCAACGGGTGATGTCCCGGAGTGCGGCGAGCTGCTCGGCTGACTCGATCATCGGGATGATGACGCCCCCGGCGCCAGCATCCAGTGCCGAACGGGCCTCACGGCTGGATCCTTCGGCCAGTCGAACGAGCGGCAACGTTCCGCCCAACTCAAGAGCACGGAAGATGTCTGGCAGATCGCTCACACTGATGGAGCCGTGCTCCATGTCGACCGCGACCCAGTCGTAGCCGGCGGCGCCCATGATCTCGGCCGTGGAGCCATCACGGAACTGAATCCAACTGCCGAGCGACACCTCGCCAGACCGGAGTGCCGAACGGATGGCACCCACAGCTTCACGACGGTTCATCGCGAGACCCAATCTCTGTCGCGCTGACTCCGAGGAGTGGCAAACGCCACGGGGAGCGGTCGGCAACCGACAGAGCCGACGCGCCCATGGGGCGTCGCCGACCGCGAACCGGGGTTCATCGACATGGGGTTTCCGCTTAGAGCAACGATGTGATCAGGGTACTCAGGTCACTGACCGTCTCGATGTTGCTCCCTGGAGCAGTCCATGGGTGCACAGCGTCAGGCAACTGAGATGCGTCCCCCTCGTCATCGCGACACTCAGCATCGACTTGCCCCGGCACCACGCCGATGAAACGCGCGCCCGCCTGCTCAGCCGCCTGTCGGTCCGACTCGGCGTCCCCCACCATCAGCACCTCTGATGGCTCGCACCGATGAGCGACGGCCACTGATTCGATCACGTCGACCTTCGTCGTCGGGATGCCGTGCACTCCCGTGAAGAAACCGCTCATCCCACGCTCGTCGACGATGCGGCGGAGCGATTCCTCGGGCGTCGCCGACGCGATGTAGAGCGGCAAGCGCTCGGACAACTGCTCGAGGGCCCGCCGCGCACCGGGTATCTCCGGAGCCGCGACGATCCTCTCCTCGACAAGTCGGTCAAACCCGGCCGACAGCGTCGCCGCGGCATCGTCGTCGCAGTCCTGACCGAGGAGCTCGCGATGCCACTCGCGGAACTTGATGAAGCGCGACACTCCCTCGGCGGCGAGATGTCTCCGGCGGACCTCCTCGGCGATCTCATCACCGAACTGGCGGTAGAGCTCGGTGAACGCATCGGTCTTGATCGGAGCCGAGTCGACGAGCGTGCCGTCGAAGTCGAAGACGATCACCCGAGTCCTGACCGGATGCGCCATGGGGCCGTCGCGACTCAGTCGCCGTCCGAACCGTCGACCGCCGCTTGGGCCTCATCGATGAGTTGCAGCAGCCCCTGACCGAGATCGACGTGCATCGCGGGAACGTACTTGCGCGCCGGCCGTGGCATGTACGCGTAGGGCGTGCGGACGTAGTGCCCCGCCTGCGGGGTCTCGTCGACCTCGACCGATGTCGGATCGAGACCCAGGATCTCGGCGACCATGCCGAGCAGATCGACGACCCGCATCGGTTCCTGGCCGGTGAGCACCACGTGCTCATTGCGGAACTCATCGCCGAGGGCGTGCACACTCGCCACCGCGGCATCGCCGACGTGGATGTACTCGCGAAGCGCATCCGCGCTGCCCTGGTACCGGATCTCGCCGCTCTCGATCGCGCCGCGGACGATCCTCCACAGGCCGTTGTGCTCGTCGGAGCGCGGACCGTAGAGCGAGCCGTAGCGGAGGATCGTGTAG
>RGGX01000232.1 GCA_010024485.1 Actinomycetota bacterium
TACGGGGTGATGAGCAGTTGGGCGTCCTGCATGTCGAGGCGGCCCGGCCCCCGGTAGTCGATCTCGAGCACCGGATCCTGACCGTCATCGGGGATGCCGTCGAACACGAAGACCCGGTCGGCGTTGCGATCGGACACCGCGAAGAACTCGCCGTCGTAGGCGACACCCTTGACCTCGCTGATCGAGATCGACCCGACCTGGCCGAACATCGTCGCGTCGGGGAGGGCCCCGGGTTCGAAGTCATTCCACACGTTCACCACATCACGTCCACCGGTGATGAGCGTCGACCCCGACATCGCGTTGTCCCAGGGCGCCTGACCGAAGACGTAGATGACATCGGCGAGGGCGCCGTTCTCCGTCGGCATGGTCGTCCACACGTGCAGCTGGCGGTCGTAGTCACTGCTCGCGGCGAGCATCTCGCCGTTGGAGGCCAGCACCGGATTCTGGATGAACCCGTCCCGGAGCAGTGTCAGGTCGTCGACATCCTGGACGTTCACGGCGAAGTCAGGGTTGCGGCCGACGACCGAGTCGGCGTCCATCTCCGCGCCCGCCCAGGCGGTCACCCGATTGCCGTTGTACTCGATGAAGAACACCGTGTCACCGGCGACGACGACATCGCCGCCGTCACCACCGAGGTAGGCGTGCAGCACCCCGCCACCGCCGGGAGACCCCTGACCCGGACCGGGCTGTGACTCGATCCGCGCCGCCGCGGTCGCGTCGTCCACCGGGAACTGCTCCCAGACATGCACCGACTCGCCGCCGGCGGCGAGCGCGATCAGACCGTCACCAAAGGCCTCGCCCTGATACCAGTTGGGAACACAGCCGTCGGGCTCCCCGATCGGCAGACGGTCGACCCAGATGTGGGACTGTCGGCCGACGCTTTGGGCGTTCTCTCCGCCCATCCCCCAACAGGACGGGAAGCGCCCGTTCTCATCGCCGATCAGGAACGACGAGCCGTTGGACGTGATGTTCCGAGGCGTGCCGACCGAATCCGATGACGTGATCTGCGGACGCTCGGTTCCCGTGAACGGGAAGGTCTCCCAGATCAGGACCTGCCCACCACGGGTGTTGGTGGCGATCAGCGTCGTGCCATCGGTCCACAGACCCCACGGCCAGGGGTCCTGCACACCGAGGCGCTCGAGATCGACGATCACATCGGCGGGCTCGCCGTCGCTCATCGGCGGCGTGTTCCAGATCATGATCCGACCGTTCTCGGTGTCGGCCACGAGGATCTTGCCGTCCGGGGTCATCTCGACAGCCCCCGGCCAGTTCATCTCCGCCGGACCGTCGCCGGGGAGGGTCGATGTGTGATTCGGCTGACCGAGGATCACATCCGGATCGGTCGGCCCCGTCGGGATCGAGTTGTACAGGAGGACGCGGTTGTTGAACCGGTCAGCGACCACAAGCCGAGTGCCGTCACTCGCCCCCGACGACGGGTGGTTCAGCCGGGACCCATCCGCGGTCGCCCCCACACCGAGTGCCGACAGCGCGAAGATCGCGCCGCCCTCGGTGCCCGAGGCATCGGCCCCGGTTCCCGCAGGGATCGCACCCTCGGCGATCATGCCGGGCTCGCGCTGACACACGATCACGTCCGCGATCTGACGAAGCTGCAGCCGCCGTCCGGCGAGCACCTCCGCGCACTGGTCGACGTCATCCATGTGACCGTCGGGACCCTGACCGTCAGGACCTTGACCATCAGGACCCTGACCGTCGGGACCCTGACTGTCTGGGTCCGGACCACCTGGACCGGGCTCGCCGTCTCCCCCATCGGCAGGCGGCGGTGGCGGAGGATCCGGCTGAC
>RGGX01000233.1 GCA_010024485.1 Actinomycetota bacterium
TCCTTGGCGGCAAGCTCAAGGTCGGTCACCTGGCCGTAGCCCACCTGACCGTACGGCTGGTGGAGGAGCCAGTCGAGAGCCTTCGACTTGCGGATCGTGGCGACGAGTTCGTCCACCGCGTCGTTTCGCTCGTAGGTCTTGCGGATCTCATCGGGCGACTGCTGGTACTGGAGCGCCATTCGGTGGTACTCGGCGTCGAGTTCATCTCCGGACACCTCGAGATCCTCGGCCACCGCGATCGCCCGGAGCGCGAGGTCGGCCTTCACCGAGGTCTCGGCCTGCTCCTTCATGTTGTCCATGAGGTCATCGGGGGTCTGGCCCGTGGCCGACATCCACGCCGAGAAGTCGATCCCCTGCGCCTGGAACTGCTGCACCATGTTGCGCAGTCGACCCTGGGCCTCAGAGGTGACCATCGACTCGGGGGGCTCGATCTCAACGAGCTCGACGAGCGCATCGGTCGCCTTGGCCACCAGCCCCTGACGGATGGCGTTCAACCGGGTCTCCTGCTGCTGTTCGCGAATGCTCTCGCGCCACTCGTCGACGGTCTCGAACTCGCCGATGTTGTCGGCCACCCACTCGTCGGTGAGCTCGGGCAGTTCGAGACGCTTCACCTCGGCGAGCTTGACCGAGAAGTCGGCCGGCTCCTCGGTGCCCTTCGGGACTGAGGAGAACGTGATGTCCGCACCGGGCTCCGAACCGCGGAGTTGCTCGTCGAAGTCGTCGGTGACCCACCCCTGGCCGACCTCGTAGGACCACTCCTCGATGTTGAGGCCGGGCAACTCCTCGCCATCGCGCATCGCCGACAGATCGATGGTGACGAAGTCTCCATCGACCACCGGGGCACCGGTGTCGACGAGCGTGCCGTGGCCCTTCATCTGACCGCGCACGGCCTCGTCGAGATCCTCATCGGAGACCGAGGGGTTGTCGACCTCGACTCGCAGGCCCGCGTAGCCGGGGACCGTGACGATCGGGCGCACCTCGCACTCGGCCTCGAACTCGACCGGGCCATCCTCCTCGCCGCCGGTCACCTCGACCGACGGGGTGGCCACGAGATCGATGTCATGCTCGCGAACACCGCGCATCAGGTAGGACGGAATCGCGTCGCGAAGAGCCTGGGCACGGGCCGGCCCGATGCCGATACGCGACTCGAGGAGCTTGCGCGGGGCCTTCCCGTTGCGGAAGCCCGGGAGCTTGACCTCCTTTGCGATCGCCTCAAAGGCCCGATCGATGTCGCCGGCGAACTCCGACTCATCGATCTCGACGTACAGCTTGATCTTGTTGCCCTCGAGGGTCTCCACAGAACTCTTCACAGAGCGCGGAGCCTACCGGTGGTGTCGGTGGGTCACCCGACGGTGATCGAGCCGGTCGCGTTCGGGCCGAGGCCGGCCCCGATCACCCGGACGATGGTGGTCCGACTCGGGTCGATCGGGCAGACTGTCGTCGTGCCGATCTGGAAGCCCCACGCCCTCTCCAAGCCCCACGATGGTCAGATCGACCTCCGCATCGGTGATCGGGTCCGTACCAACGCCGAGGTCCACGGGGTGCCTGTCGGCACCGAGGGCAAGGTGCTGCTCGCGAACGGATTCAACTGGCAGCGGTACCGCGTGCTGTTCGACAACGGCGCCGAGGTCGGCGATCTCGACCACCGTCACCTCGAGGCCGTCGGGCGGGCCGCCAAACGCCTCGCCAAGGCCGCCAAGCGCTGACCGGATCACCGCTAGCCTGCCCACTACGGGAAGTGGCGCAGCTTGGCTAGCGCACCTGCTTTGGGAGCAGGGGGTCGCGGGTTCGAATCCCG
>RGGX01000234.1 GCA_010024485.1 Actinomycetota bacterium
GGGCGGCCATCCAGATCGAATCCTCGGCAGTGAACCCGTGACGCGCGTACAGGCGTCGCGCCGCGTCGTTGGGCGCCTCGGTCTCAAGAAAGATCCGCCTCATACCGCGCTCAAGGCAGAGTTCCCGTACGGCGTCGATCAGGGCTGATCCGACGCCGCCTCCGCGGCGCGTCACGTAGATCTCGTCGAGGCAGGCCTCCGCCCCGCCGATCTCGACCGACCAACTCCAGCAGACCACCGCATACGCCGAGACGACCCCGTCCTCGACGGCGACGAGTACGGCGCCGTACCGGTCACTCTCGAGGAGCGGGTCGAGCCCGGCTCGGGCGATCGCGACGTCGAACCGTTTCCCCTCGACGCCGCAGAAGTCCTCCATCAACCCGAGTCGGACGGTCATGAGGGGATGAACTCCGCGAGATCTCCGGACACGTCGAGATCAACGGCATCACCGAGGCCCTGGTCGTAGTCGATGAGGCGGAGGCGACCGGATGAGTTCACGACGACGGCCGTCGAGTCCGGCGCGAGGGCGACCACCGATCCGTCGACCGGTGAGATACCACCCTCACCGATGAGCACGGCGCCATTCGGCTCGAGCGCCGCGACGAGACAACCGTCCAGGCTTCGCCCGGTGATGTCGACGTCGGTAGCGGAGGCGATCAGATCGCCGTCATCGAGGTCGATCAACTCGATCGACGAGCCGAGTCGAATGGTGACGCATCGATTCGGCATCGACACCTCCTCACTGGTTGCTCCGGGAGTGTCGCGCCGCACGATGGTGTTCCCGTCGCTGTCGACGACGACCACGGCGTCATCAGCGTTCACCACCAGGCGACGTCCGTCGAGGCCGGGGCGCACCGAGGTGATCTGGGCCGAGATGGCTGCGGTGCCGATCCGTTCGGCATCACCCTTCGACGGTCGCGCCGACCACACCTGACCGGATCGGGTCACGAAGACAAACCGCGAGGCCCCCGGAGGGATCGCACCCCCGACGATCACCTCCGTCGGCACGGTCCTGAGTCGCTCGCCGCTGGACGCGAACATGCCGAGTTCCATCCGGTCGCCGACTCGTTGCGCGGTCACGACGAGGTCATCCCGCACGGCGAGGGGCAGGTCAGGGAAGTAGGTGACGGTCTCGGCCGCGAGGTCGAGCACCACGGTCTGGAAGTTGGTGGCATCCGGGATTGCAAGGCGGTGTCCGAGCGGGTCGACCCGGATATCGGGGAGCGGGTAGCGGGGGGCAGGCTCAGCCGTCAGTTGGGCGAGTGAGCGAACCGATGTGTCGGCCGTGATCTCGGCTGTCGCGCCGATCACCGTGAGGTCGTCGCCCTCCGATCCGATGAGGATCGTGGCGCGGTCCGCTGACGGGATGAGGGGCGTCGCGAATCCAGGAGGCACCGCGATCCGTTGCGGTTCGGTGTCGAACGGATCGATGAAGAGGTCGACGCCGCTGCGCACCGCGATCAGGCCCTCTCCGGCACTGAGCTCGTCGATGCCGCTGAAGGAGGGGAGCACGGTCGCCGCGTTCACGGTGCCGTCAACGGTCACACGGGCGATCGACCCGGTGAGTCGATCGGCGATGAGGAGCTCACCCCAGGACAACCTGGGGGTCGCCGGGCCGTCGTCGTGACGGAGGAGGGCGGTCCCGCCGAGGATGAGTGCCCCTATGAGGGTGACCGCTCCGACCGCCAGCAGCATTCCGGGTCGACGGGGGCGCGGAACCCGCGCGGCGACGGGGTCGTCACCGGTGTCATCCGGCTCCTCGACCTCATCG
>RGGX01000235.1 GCA_010024485.1 Actinomycetota bacterium
GCCCTGGCGTCGACCGGAACTCGTGCGCCTTCCGTCTCGACCTCTCGATGTCACCCTCGGCGTCGCCCTCGGTGTTCTCGGTTGCGCCTTCGTCGCGGCCGACGTCACCTCGGGGGTCATGTACCCGTGGGTGCTCGCGCTGACGGCACTGGCCTCCGTCGTCGCGATCGCTGTCGTCGTGCATCCGGCCGCCTCCGGCGCTCGACTCCTGCTCGGCAACCGGGGGATCGTCGCTGTCGGCCGACGCTCCTACGGCCTGTATCTCTGGCACTGGCCCGTGTTCGTGATCCTCGGCGCGACCGATGGGCGCGTCGGTGTCTTCGTGGTTGCCTCCGTGGTGACCGCGGTCGTCTCCGAGGCGGCCTACCGGATGGTCGAGGTTCCCCTCCGCGCGGGGGCGCTCGGCCGGTGGTGGGCGCGCCGAGCCCCGGGGCGGAGGCTGGTCGCCGGTGTCGCCGCCGGTTCGGTGGCGGTGATCGCGCTCGCCTTCGTCGCGGTCGACGAGTTCGACCCGTCGGTCGGCGGCGAGGAGCAGGAGTTCGTCCTCGTGCCTGACGACGACTCGGCCGTCCCGTCGCCCGCGGGAGACGAGGCGTCTGAGCCCGTGGTGCCGACGACCGCGAGTGACGGTGGTGGCGACGTCTCGACCACTGAGACGACGAGCGCGCCCGCCGACGAGGTGACCTCGGTGTCGACAACCGTCGCTTCGACGGTCGTCCCGACGACGACCGTGCCGTTGGTCGTCCCGGAGGAGCCGGTCCGGCTGGTCATCCTCGGTGACTCCCAGGCTGGCTCGTTGGCGGTCAACCTCCCGTCGGGGGTGGAGGAGTACTTCGAGGTGGTCGACGGCTCATCGGACGGATGCTCGATCCACGAGTCGGGCATCGTCCGTTCCTCACGACCGTTCTCGCTGGACATGGCGATGTGTGAGGGGGTGCTCGATCGCTGGGCGCGACGAGCGGCTGACGGTGGGGTCGCCCTCGTGGTGCTCGGCGCCTGGGATGTGCTCGACATCGAGATCGACGGAGTGGGCCTCGCCTTCGGCTCGCTCGACTGGGATGCGATGTTCGTGGATCGGCTCGGGTCCGCGGTCGCTCCGGTGGTCGACGGCGGTGCGACGGTGGCACTGCTCGAGGTGGCGTGCATGCGACCGGTCGACGTCGACGGCGCGGGTGTGCCCGCCCTGCCTGAGCGGGGCGACGACGCTCGGGTGGCTCACCTGAACGACCTGCTCTCGGGTTTCGCTGCGGCAACGGCCGGGGTGGAGTTCGTCTCCGGTCCGGCGGCGTGGTGCGCCGATGAATCGATCGCGACCGACCTCGACTTCCGGTGGGACGGGGTGCACGTGTACCGGCCCGGCGCCAAGTTGATCATCGAGACCATCGCGCCCGGTCTGCTCGCTCTTGGCGCATCGACTGCGGTCGACGGTTGACTCGACTGTGGTCGACGGTTGACTCGACTGTGGTCGACGGTTGACTCGACTGTGGTCGACGGTTGACTCGACTGTGGTCGACGGTTGAGCTCCAAGGTGGCCACGGCACCTACCCATCGGTAACTTAGGGTCATGAGCGACTTCTCCCTGGCCCTCAACGACGAACAGCAGCAGATCCGCGATTGGACCCACGGCTTCGCCGCGGATGTCATGCGACCGGCCGCCCACGAGTGGGATGAGCGCGAGGAGTTTCCCTATCCGATCGTCGAGGAGGCCGCCAAGATCGGCCTCTACGGCTGGGAGTTCCTCATGAACGCCATGCAGGACGGGTCGGGACT
>RGGX01000236.1 GCA_010024485.1 Actinomycetota bacterium
AGGTATCAGCCAGTCGCCCCCGCAACGGGGAGCCATACCCCGCATCGACGTACCGTTCCTGTCCGGCGGCTGGTCGACCCCCGATGTCCTCGGATGGTTCGAGGAACGCGGATGGTTCCTCATCGGCGACCTCGCCGGTATCACGCGCGGCCTGACCACGAACCTGTCGCTCGCCTCACTGATCGCGGTCATCCTCGTGCCGGTGTCCGCCTGGGTGCTGTGGCGCACCACCTTCGGACTGCGTCTCCGCTCCTCGGGTGAGTCACCGGAGTCGGCGGAGAGCCTCGGGGTGGACGTCATCCGGATCCGTTACCTCGGCCTTCTCATCAGCGGTGGATTTGCCGGTCTCGGTGGCGGATTCCTCGCGATCGTCTCCTCCTCCTACTACCGGCAGGGGCAGACCGCCGGCCGAGGCTTCATCGGCCTCGCCACCATGATCTTCGGCAACTGGCGTCCGAGCGGTGTGCTCGGCGGCGCAGCCGTGTTCGGCTACTCCGAGGGACTCAAACTGGTCGCCGGCGGCTCGGTGACCGGGCTGTTCCTGTTCATCGCGATCGTCGCCGGTCTGGTCCTGATCGCGAGCCTGGTGGCCCGTCGTTCCCGTCGCGGGGTGACGGCGCTCATCGCCACCGGTGTCGCGATGCTCGCCTACCTCACGGTCGACGAGGTGCCCGAGTCACTCACCCAGTCGCTGCCGTATGTGGTCACCCTGGTGGTGCTCGCGACCGCGAGCCAACGTCTGAGACCACCCGCCCGCGCGGGCGTCCCATACCGGCCGGGAGGTAGCCACTAGTGGCCGGGGCCCCGATCACCCACGAGGCGATCCGGTCGGCCCCGAAGGCGCTCCTGCACGATCACCTCGACGGTGGACTGCGCGTCGAGACCGTGCTCGAACTTGCCGATGCCATCGGCTGGACACCCCGACTGCCCACCACCGACCAGGAGGATCTGCAGGCCTGGTTCACCGCGGGGGCGGCCTCGGCCGACCTGCTCAAGTACCTCGCCACCTTCGAGCACACGCTCGCGGTGATGCAGTCGGCAGAGAGCATCCGCCGCGTGGCGCGCGAGGCCGTGGAGGACCTCGCCGCCGACGGGGTGGTCTACGCCGAGATCCGTTTCGCACCGGAACTGCACGCACTCGCCCTCGAGGAGGTCGTTGACGCCGTGGCCGCCGGGGTGCGCGAAGGCGAGACCGCCGCCGGGGGACGCATCGAGGTGAACCTCATCCTGTGCGCCATGCGCACCGAACAGCGCTCCCTCGAGATCGCCCGACTGGTCGATGACATGAGGTCGAGAGAACCGAAGGTCGTCGCCTTCGACCTCGCCGGCGCCGAGACCGGTTGGCCTCCATCGCTGCACACCGAAGCCCTTGCCTTCGCCCGCGAACGGCATCTCAACATCACGATCCACGCCAGCGAGCCACCGGATCTCGAGTTGATCTCCGACGCGCTCGCCCACGGCGCCCACCGGATCGGCCACGGGGTGCGGCTCGATCGCGACACGCATCGCGACGAGGACGGGGCACTGGTCCTCGGGCCCCTCGCGCGACACATCCTCGATCGCGGTATCCACCTCGAGATGGCGCCCACCTGCAACACCCAGATCGGGGCGGTGCCGACCGTCGCCGATCACCCCGTGATCCCGTTCCTCCGTGCCGGGTTCAATGTCGGCGTGAACACCGACAACCGCCTCATGAGCGCCGTGTCACCGACCGGCGAACTCTGGGCGCTCCACGAGGCCTGCGGGATCACCTGGGAGGAGATCGGGTGT
>RGGX01000237.1 GCA_010024485.1 Actinomycetota bacterium
ATCGTCGCACAGGGTGGGGCGGGCACCGCTGTCGGGATGATGATCGGATACGCAGTCGTCACCCGAGCAGGGCGAGGAGCCGCTTCGCGCTCGGACCACCACGGGCGCCAACCGGCTGGGCGAAGGTAGCGATCCGCAACTCCTCCATCATCCACACCGCCTCGCGGAGCGACTCCGGTTCCGCTCCGACCCGCACCGCGGCAAGGGCGCTCCGAAGGCGGGCCTCCACCGGAGCGATCTCATCCATCGCGCGCCGATCACGGTCGAGTCGGCCGGCGAGGTGCTCCACCCGGTGCGCGACACCCGCGACATACCGGCGGACATCGGGGAGTCGTCTGGTCCCCGCCCGAGAGACGAATCCAGGGCCGAGCAGACGGTCGAGATGAGCCTCCACATCAGCCACGCTCGCCGCCGCGGCCGGGGCGCGAAGACGCTCCAACCGGCGCAGGACCGAGGCGGCGTCGGCAACGGTGGCAAGCGCCGTGTGCACCACATCACTCAGCAGCGGACCGCCCTCAGCGCGGGAGCGTGCCTGGACCTCCTCGAACGACTCACGGCTGCGCGGCAGACCGGACTCCTCGACGATCCGGTCGACGACAGCGCCGAGGCAGTCATCGAGCAGGGCTGCTGAGCCGAGACCGACCAGTGGGAGCTCCAGCGCCTGTCCACCAGTGAGGACGTCGCGAAGCCCCGCGCGGGATGGAGGCGCGGTGAGCAACACCAGACGACGAACCCCCTCGCGCAACAACCGGTCGGCCAGATCGGGCTCGGTCACGAGACGCAGCGAGACCGACGAACCGCGGTCGAGCAGGGTCGGGTACGCGCGCACCGTCTCACCATCCTCCCCCCACTCGACCACCTCGGGCAGGTCGCCGAGATCCCAGTCGACGATGCCGGTGCGCTCCTCGATCGGTGCTCGCGCCGCCAACGCGGAACGCGCCCCAGGGCGCGCGAGGTCGAGCACCTCCCGTACCTCGTCCCCAAAGGCGTGCACCTCTCCGGCATCATCGCTGACGACGAGATGGATCCGCAGGTGGGTCGGTACTCGGGTGACATCGAAGTCGTCGACGGACACCTTCGCTGGCGACACCTCTGAGAGCGCGGCAGCGAACGCCTCGACGAACCGACGGTGGTCCGGCTCGGCTGGGAGCACCCCGAGCGCAGCCGACACGGTGTCCGCAACCGGTATGAGCGATCGCCGGATGTCCTTCGGGAGCGCGCGGGCGAGCTCGCCAGCCAGCTCGGCTCGATGCCCCGGCACCTGCCAGTCGAGGCCCCGACCACTGAACCGGTTCACCGCCGTGAGCGGCACGTGCACCGTGACCCCGTCGAAGACGCTGCCGGGGTCGTGGCGATAGGTGAGGTCGTAGTCGTGCCCCCCGTCGGACCAGGTGTCGGGGAGGCCGTCGTCGGCTCTGGCGAGCAGTTCGGCGACCAGCTCATGGCGGTCGATGTCGAGGGCACCCGGGTCGTCGTCGACGACGGCGCGCCACCAGCGCTCAAGATGACGGCCGCTGACGATGTCACCGGGCAGACGGCGGTCGTAGTGGTCGACGAGGACGTGCTCGTCGATGAGGTCTCGCCGACGGAGCCGGTCCTCGACACCTCGAACTCGATCGACGATCGCCGCGTTGCGCTCGAGGAAGGCCAGTCGGGTCTCCCACTCTCGGCGCACCAGGCCGTGCAGGATGAGCAGTCGTCGGGCCTCGGCGGGGTCGATGCGATCGAGGCCGACGCGGCGACCGGCGACCACCGGGAGGCCGTGCACCG
>RGGX01000238.1 GCA_010024485.1 Actinomycetota bacterium
CGGCCGCGGTCGCGAGTTCGAGCGCTCGGCCCTCGACCACCAGTTCCGGCGCACCCCCTTCGAGGCGCCTCACCCACACATCATGGAAGCCGAAGGCGCCGAGACCGAGGCCGAGGGACTTCATCGTCGCCTCGCGGGCCGCGAATCGGGCAGCGAGTCCGGGGACCGGGTCGACGCGGTCGGCGAGCGCCTCGAGCTCACCGCTGGTGAAGAGACGTTCCCGCATGGTCGGGGTGCGTTCGAGCGAGCGCCGGAAGCGCTCGATCTCGACGACGTCGACGCCGATCCCGATCACTGGGGCACCCCCGACCTCAGTTGGACATCCAGTGGTCGGCGGTCTCCGAGATCGGGGCGATCAACAGATCGGCCACCGCGATCCGGGCGAGCACGTCCTCGTCGAAGGCTCCCTCGGTCTCGGTGACCCAGTCGACGAGTCGGTCGTAGCGCTGGTCGTAACCCTGGAGCACCCCTCGGGCCACCGGCGCCGGGAGCCGGTCGTGCAGTTCCACATGCAGGAGTGTGATCCCGGTGCAGGTGCTGCCCTTGACCTCGGGCACGAGGATGACGATGCGGTCGTCGCGTCGGCCGCGGGCGACCAGCACCTCACGATTCTCCGCGACTCGGTGCTTGGTTCCCTTGAGCAGTCCCTCGCTCTCCACTCGACTCGGCAGATCACGCGAGATCCCGTCACGGTCGATGATGGAGATGGCCTCGCCGTCGATGCCGTACCGGGTGTAGCCGGCGACCGATGCGACCGCGGGGTCGAGGGCAGCGAGGACTCGGAGCGTCCGATAGGCGAGCACATCCCGTCCGGCACCGGCTCGCAGTGTCGCCTGGACAAGCGGACGGTCGAGCACCTCCTCGTCGCTCCGCGAGATTCCGACGGTCACGGTCTTGGCCTGGTGCTTGATGGCGTCGATGGGCCGGGTGAGCTCCTCGATCGCCCGCGTGAGCGCGGCCACGACGTCATCGATGAGCAGGCCGGGCGTCCCCACCTTGCCGGTCGCAGCACTGAACTGCTCAACGGGACGATCCGAGAGCAGGTTGGCGACCAGCCCGGTGAGCCTCACCGCTGTCGATGCCTCGAGATGGCCGTCGTAGCGGCCCGAGCGGAGTCCGGCGTCGAAGTCGGCGAGGGCGACCGGGAGGGTGGCGCGGAGACGGACGATCACCTCGTCACCGGTGCCGCCTTCGGCCACCGCCTGCTCGATCGCCTCGCGAGCCAGGCGGAGCGGCCGCGCTGAGTCATCGATGGCGCGGGCCGCCTCGTAGCCGAAGAGGTGACCGACCATGGCCGACAGGACGAATCCGAGCGAGGGGTCGACGCGCGGGACGCTGATCACCGCGGGGGCGTGGAACCGCGTCTCGCCCTCATCGGCGACCACGATCGCGGTCGCCTTGTGGGCGCTGAAGATCGCGGTCTCCTTCGCCACGTCATCGGCGGTCGACCCGTCGAGACCAGCGGCGCAGACGAAGATCAGCGGCTCGGAGGAGAGGTCGATGTGCTTCTTGTCCTCGGTGACATCGGAGGCGATCGACTTGTAGCAGAGCTCGCTCAGCTTGATCCGCACCTCATTCGCCGCGACCCGGTTCGGTCCGTTGCCGACCACCGCCCAGTACCGCTTGGCGGGCGCGAGCCGTTGAGCGGCCTCCGCGATCGCCGGGCGTCGCTCGAGCACCCGGCTGAGCGCCTCCGGCAGACCCTCCAGGTGTTCGAGCAGCCGATGGCGACGGGAGTCGTCACCGACACCGGCGGCGTCG
>RGGX01000239.1 GCA_010024485.1 Actinomycetota bacterium
GCCGCCCGATCGGGCGGCGTAACACTCTCCCCATGTCAGGCGATAACAGCGGTGATGACGACAGCGAGCATCACCGAGTGCCTGATGGGCCGACCTCACGACAGACTCGGAGGCGATGACCACCCGGAGCGCATGCTCGTGCGCCGTCTCACGGAGCGCGGCCTGATGGGCGATCGAATCTCCGTGCGCGCCCTGAAGCGCGGCGACTCATCGGAGTGGTCGCGCTTCGTCGGTGACGTCGGTCCGAAGATCGTCGGCTACGCGCACCGAATGGGTTCTCGCGATCCCGACGAGGTGATGGGCGCCACCCTGGAAGCGGTGGCTCGGCGCATCGGCGAGTTCGAGGGCGGCGCGGGCGATCTTCGATCCTTCGTGTTCTCCATCGCTTATGCGCGGATCGTCGACGACCTGCGTCGCAACACCCGACGCAGCGAGGTGTCGATCGAGAACACCCTCGATCTGCTCGAGGCCGAGGAACCGAACGAGGAGACCTTCAGCGATCCAGATCTTCTCGCCGCGCTCGAACGGCTTCCGGAGGAGCAGCACCGCATGCTCGAGCTGCGGTATGTGGTCGGACTGTCGACCCGAGAGACGGCGAAGGCGATCGGCAAGTCCGAGGTGGCCACCCGCGTCGCGCTGTCGCGAGCGTTCGCGAAGCTGAAGGATCTCCTCTCGGAGGAGTTGCGTGAGGAGTCGAGCAGCGAGGGGGTGGCATCGTGATCTGGCCGCCAAACCACCGTCTCGCCCTCCGGCTCGCCGACCTGCGCGCCACCGAGGCGGCCTTCGAGGTCGACCAGGATCTCGTGGCCCGCCTGCGGTCATTGGCGATCGCCAGCTCGGCTGATCCGACGCTGGCCAAGGGTCGCTGGAAGCGCCGGGTTGGCGCCGCGGTCGGCGCGATCGGTGTGTTCGGCTGGGCAGGAGCTGCGGCCGCTGGTGCGAGCGTCGGCCTCGTGTCGACCGGTTCGCTCCCCGATCCGATCCAGAACGTGGTCGCCGATGTGCTGGAGGTCGTCAACATCGAGGTGCCGCGACCGGTGTCGTCGGTGGAGATCGTTCCCGACCCGGTCGAGGAGCCCGTGGAGGAGACGCCGCCAGCTGAGCCACCGGTGACCGAGCCGACACCGACCACGGTGGTCGAGCCGGACGATCCTGAGGAGGAGCCGATCGACGAACCTGTTGACGATCCGATCGAGGAACCCATCGCTCCACCCACCACCACGGTGCCCGACGAGTCGATCGACGATGACCTCGACGCGGACGAGTCCCCGGGACGTTCCGAGGAGGCTCCGGGCCAGACCGGCTCCACCCCGGGGCAGTCGGGAAACACTCCCGGTCAGTCGGGCAACACCCCTGCGCAGGGTGCCGAACCACCGGGCCAGGCCGGCACCACGCCCGGGCAGTCGGGTAACACTCCGGGACAGTCGGGAAGTGCTCCCGGACAGTCGAACGACAACAACAGCAACGGTCAAGGCAACACCGACAACCCATCAAGCAACGCCCCCGGCCAGTCCGGCAACAACGGGAACGGGAACAGTTCCAGCAGCGGCAACAACGGCCAAGGCAACGGCAACGGTCGCGGAGCAGCCGCCGACGAGGCGGAGGTCGACGCGATAGCCGCCGACACCGAAGCGGAAGACGCCCCCGAGTCACCGGGTAGAAGCGAGAATGGCAACCGAGGCGGCCGGGCCGGCCGCTGAGGGAGCCAACATGCCACGACCAGCCCGTAGGGAGATCCTCGATCGCCTCGTCGACGAGGCG
>RGGX01000240.1 GCA_010024485.1 Actinomycetota bacterium
AGCGTGCGTCGCCACTCCCGCAACTCGTCGGTCTCATACGTCGGAGCGGCACGCTCCTCATCGGTCATCAAGATGACGATGTCGGGTTGGGCGCTCACGACGTCGACCCCACGCGCTCGTCGAGCCCAGCCAACATGAACTCCGCTGCCGTTTCGAGACGCTCCAGCACCTTGCGGCCGACCAGGACGCGCACCGGGTTGCGGCCGGTGTCGAGTTCGGTCGAGACGGTGACCGAAGTGGTTGATCCCCGGGGGACGAGCCGCCAGGAGGTCACCGGAACACCGACGAGTGGGGGAAGTCCCTCGATCGTGTAGGTCAACAGGTCAGGAGGCGACCACACGGTGACGGTCTCGACGAGGGTCTGGCGCTGTACTTGGACCCTGCGCACCGTGCCGGCCCCTTCGGTCTGGGCTGAGAGCGGACAGGTGTGTTGGATCATCGGCACCCATGAGGCGAGGGCTCCGAAGTCGGCGAGCACCTCCCACAGCCGGTCGGGGGTGGCCTCGATCTCACGCGACCGTTCGATTCGGATCATGTCCTGCTCCTCTGGTGGAGTCTCCCCGCGGGCATCCACTTCTCACCGGCGGTCTGGTCGATTCGGGCGACGAGGCGCTCGCCGACACGGGCGATGAGCGTGATGAACGACTCGGTGGCGGACTCGCCCAGGGCGACCCATGCGGGCGCTGAGAGATCGTCGAGCCGGTCCTCGAGCACCTGGCGGTGTTCGACACCGGCCTCGTTCACCCGACCATCCGTGATGAACCCCCGGCGCTCGAGGCGGAGGTAGGCCTCGGCGAGGTCGTTGTCGTCGGCACCCCGGCTGCGCGGCAGCCAGTCCTGCTCGTAGTCGCGCCAACCCCCGTCGAGCACCCCGGCCTCGGTGCCGGTCAGGTCGTCAGCGATCTGGAGCGCCCAGTGGGTGTCCCCGCGCCACTCGCGTATGCAGTTCACGGCGAGCCAGGCGTCGAGGGTCGGTTCGTCTGGTCGGCGATGGGTCAACTGGGCCGCGAACAGCGGCCGAGCGCTGGACGGCAGCGAATCGGCGGCGGCCCAGAGCGACGGAGCCATGGAGCCGAGTTCCTCACAGACCTCGGGTGCGTACTCGGAGAGGCCGGCGAGCACCGCCTCGTCACGCACCCGGATCGCATCGTCGACCGTGCCGTGCTCGGCGAGCAACGAGTAACTCGCCTCGATGAACTTGGGGTGGATCGACCCGTAAGCGGCGGTCACGACCTCAGCTCCGGCTCGGCCGAGCGCGCCGGCGCGAGTGGTGACGTAGTAGCCCGCGCTGTTCGGCACGCCAAGGGCGGCGTAACGCTCGAGGCCACCCGGGTCCCAGAAGATCCAGCCGATCAGTCGGTGCGAGGCGAACGCGGCTCGAGCACTGAGGGAACGCCAGTCGGTCATCGCGTGGTCTCAATGAAGTCGTTGATCACGGCCGCCAACTCGGGGCCGCGATCCTCTTGGAGGAAGTGCCCGGCCCCGACGATCGTGGTGTGGGGCTGACCGGCTGCTCCCGGCACCTTGGCGAGGAAGGGGGCGTCGCCCCCACGGGTGATGGGATCACTGTCGCTGAACGCGAGCAGGAACGGTCGGTCGAAGGTCGACAGCACCTCCCAGGCGGCCGAGTTGTCACCGCTCGCCGGGTCGTCGGGTGACGTCGGGACCAGCGAGGGGAAGATCCTCGCCCCAGCGGTGAACGAGTCGTCGGGGAAGGGAGCGTCGTAGGCGGCGATGACCTCGGCGG
>RGGX01000025.1 GCA_010024485.1 Actinomycetota bacterium
AGCACCATCTTCACGTCGGCGAAGTCGGTGTTGATCAGGCCGGGGATGGTGAGCAGGTTCGTGATGCCCGAGACACCCTGGAGCAGGACCTCGTTCGCGATGTTGAAGGCCGCCGTCACACTGGTCTTCTCATTCGCGACCGAGAGCAGCCGGTCGTTCGGGATAACGATGAGCGTGTCGACCTTCTCCTTGAGGCGCTGAACGCCGGCGTCGGCGGTGACCGAGCGGCGGCGACCCTCGAAGGAGAACGGGCGGGTGACGACGCCGATGGTGAGCGCGCCGGCCTCTCGGGCGATCTCGGCGATGACCGGCGAGGCACCGGTGCCGGTGCCCCCGCCCTCGCCCGCGGTGATGAACACCATGTCGGCACCCTTGACCATCTCGGCGATCTCGTCGGCGTGGGCCTCCGCGGCCTCCCGACCGACCTCGGGGTCGCTGCCAGCTCCGAGCCCACGGGTGAGGTCACGACCGATGTCGAGCTTGACGTCCGCGTCACTCATGAGCAGGGCCTGCGCGTCGGTGTTGACCGCGATGAACTCGACTCCGCGGAGTCCGGCATCGATCATGCGGTTGACAGCGTTGACACCGCCGCCACCGACGCCGATGACCTTGATGACTGCCAGGTAGTTCTGGGGTGCGCCGTTCATCTCGTCGGTCCTTCCGTCAGCATCCACACAGCCGTGCCGCAGCGATCGGTGGTGGGTGTACGTCGCATCATGAGCAGTTCACTCCCGACCGTCTGCCTCCGCCGCGCTCGCGGCCTGAGCCGGGACGGGGGCGATGTTAGCGCAGGTCAGCGGATCGTCACCTCGTCCGTGGAAACGTCGATCACCGAAGCCGACGACGCCGCCCCGGAAGCGAAGACCGTCTCGAGCCGCACGAGCTTCGCGAACAGGTCGCGCGCGGCGCCGAACCTGACCTCGGAGTCGTCGTCGAGCACCAGCACGAGATCGTTCCCGGCTTCGTCCACCTGGATCAGCGACACCCGGTCGAGGACCGAACCGGTCAGGGTGCGCCCGAGCGTCGCCGCCCCGACGTATCCGGGTGGCGCAAACTCACCGGCCGCGAGCGCTGGGGGGTCAACCCCAACCAGGAGCAGGTACTCGAAGGGCCATCCGTCGATCACATCCAGCACTCGGCCGTCCCCATCGAGCACTCGGAAGAGGTCGTCAGGACCCGGATACGACAGCACCGGCTCCCGCTCGGCGATGTCGATCACCAGGCCGTACGGCAGGTCGGTTCGAACCGAGGCCTCATCGACCCATGGGATGGCCTCGATCTCGGTCTCGATCGCCTCGGTGTCGACCAGGATGACCGGCGTGCCGACGACCGAGTCGATGATCGAGCGCAGAGCGGCCTGATCGGTGTACACGTTGCCCGAGACACGGACGTCCGACTCGCGCACCCCGAACGACGACGATCCGAGCGAGGCGAGCACCCCGACGGCGATCAACACCAGCACCAGCGCGATCAGCAACCGCCGCAGTCGGCGGCGGCCGGCCTGACGGTTGACGGCGATCCGCCGGGAGCGGAGCCGGTTCTCAGCCGCCGACCGGGTGGCACGGGGCTGACCGTCTCCGCCCTCATCCACGATGACCACCCGGTGCTTCGCCCCACCCGGGTCGAGGTCGCCGTCGAGATAGACCGAGTCGGGACCGTCATCATCGACGATCGACAGCACCCGACGGAGGCCGCTGGGTTCCTCGTCGCGCCGCTCGGACATGATCGAAACCTAGTGACCCTCGCCGGTGGCCCGCCGGGCACCCGCTGCCCGCGCCACCTCCTCGTCGAACCCGAGCAGGCGCACCTCCGACCGGAGATCGTGCCCGGTGCCCTCCAACACCGCGGAACGAACCCGAGCCATCAGCCGGACGACGTCATCGGCTGCTCCGCCGGGCGAGGACAGGATGAAGTTCGCATGCTTGTCGGCGACGGTCGCGGTGCCCTCGCTCAGGCCCCGAAGACCCAGCCCGTCGATCAACTGGCCGGCCGACACCACCCCCGGCACCGGGTTCACGAACACCGATCCACAGTTCTGCCCCCCGGGTTGGTGCTCCCGACGCCACCGGACGATCTCATCGATCTCGGTCTCCGCGGTCGCCACATCGACCCGGCGGAGCCCGATGACCGCGTCGAGCACCACATCCAGGTGCTGGAGACCCGAACTTCTGAAACCGAAACCGATCTGGTCGACCGACAGCACCTGCGCGGCATCGTCGCCGAGTCGCAGCACCGAGGCCTCCGAGATCGACGCCGCCATGTCGGAGCCGTGACCTCCGGCGTTCATGCGAACGGCGCCGCCGATCGTGCCGGGCACCCCGACCGCCCACTCGAAGCCACCGAGTCCGGCGGCAGCGGTGCGACGGGCGACGACTGGGAGCGCGGCCGCCGAGCCGGCCCTCGCCGCGAGCGGGTCCGAGGGCATGGGTATCTCGACACCCTCGAATGACCCTCCGAGACGGACCACGACGCCGTCGAAACCACTGTCGGCGACCAGCACGTTCGAACCGCGCCCGAGCACGACGACGTCGACTCCGGAGTCGACGATCGCTCGACCGACGCCGACCAGCGACTCGAGGTCCACCGCCTGCACCAGCACTCGCGCCGCGCCGCCGATTCGATAGGTCGTGAGGTCGCCGAGCGGCTCATCGACTCGGACCTCGGCTCCGGGGACCGAACGGAGGACCGAGAGCAGGTCGTTCTGGACCATCAGGCCACCGAACTCCGCCCGCCACGCGACCGAACGGCGACGACCTCATCGGGGAGCGAGGCGATGTCTCCGCAGCCCATCGACACGCAGACATCACCGTCGCGCACCTCTCCGGCGAGGTACCGCACGAGATCATCCCGCTGACGCATCCACACCACGCGCTTGCCCGGATCCGCCTCGGTGACCGCGTTGACCACCAGTTTCCCGGTCACCCCCGGGATCGGCACGGTGCCCGAGGAGTAGATGTCGGTGAGCACGACCAGATCGGCATCGGTGAAACATCCGGCGTACTCCGGCCAGATCTCCGACATGCGGTTGAAGCGGTTCGGCTGGAAGACGGCGATCACGCGACGCCAGCCGTCACCGGAGTTCCTCGCCGCCGCGAGCACCGCTGAGATCTCTGCCGGGAGGTGCGCGTAGTCATCGACGAAGGTTGCGCCCCCGTCGACCGCGCGGATGTCGAAGCGTCGGGCCACCCCTCCGAATCCGGCGAGCGCCGCCGCTGCGACCTCCGGGTCGACCCCGCACTCCACAGCCAGGGCGAAGGCACCGGTGGCGTTGACCGCGTTGTGGACTCCGCGCAACGGCAGACGCACCGCGGTCGAGCCTCCCGGATGGACGATCGTGAAGTCCTGACGACCACCCGATGCGACGACGTCCACCGCGCGGTACTGGGCGTCGTTCGCCAACCCGTAGGAGACACAGTCATCCCGCCTCGCCATGGATCCAGCGACCGGGTCGTCCGCGCACACGACCCGAGGGCCCTCCACCCGATCGAGATAGTCCGAGAAGCTCTGCACCAGCGCTTCGAACGAACCGAAGTGGTCGAGATGGTCGCGGTCGATGTTGGTCAGCACGGTGCCGACGAGCGGAAGGTGCGAGTGGGTCCCGTCGCTCTCATCGGCCTCGACCACGAACACCCCCGAGTCGGTCCACTCGGCGCCGGTGCCGACATCGGCGACATCGCCTCCGATGATGAAACCCGGCCGCCGCCCCGCTGCGGCGAGGATGAGCATGAGCATCGACGAGGTGGTCGTCTTGCCGTGGGTCCCAGAGACGGCGAGCGCCCCGGTCCGGGCGCAGATCGCGGCGAGGATGCCGGCGCGCGAGGTGACCGTGACACCGCGTCGACGGGCCTCGTCGAGTTCGTTGAGGTCGACCGGTATCGCTGTCGACGCGGTCACCACATCGCACCCGTGGACATGTCGACGGTCGTGCCCGATGTGGATCTCCACACCGGCGGCACGCAGCCGCTCGAGCACCTGCCGCTCCCTGATGTCGCTCCCGGACACCGAGTGACCCATCCCGGCGAGTGCGATGGCGACCGCGCTCATTCCGGGGCCACCCACCCCGACCACATGGATTCGACGCGGTTCGGACAGGTCGGGAACCACCGTCGGGAGGCGCGTGTCGCTCACGGTCGTCACGTTAGGTGTCACCGCCGGCCACCGAGTCGATCAGTTCGGCGAGCCGCCCCGATCGGTTCACCGCCCCCACCTCGGCGGCGCGCTCGGCGAGCGACCTCCTCCGTTCGGGGTCCGAGCGGAGATCGTCGATCAGCCCACCGAGGCGCCCGAGTTCAGACTCGGCGAGGAGCACCGCCCCACCCTGGTCGGCCAGCCAGGAGACGTTGGCCCGCTGATGATCCTCCGCCGCGCCGTCCCAGGGCACGAGCACCGACGGCACGCCCACCGCTGCGACCTCGTGCACCGTGCTCGCGCCCCCTCGTCCGATGACGAGGTCAGCGGCCTCGTACAGGCTGGCCATGTCGTCGCTGAACCCGCTCGGCAGGTACTGAGCGCCCGCCGACCCCTCGGAGGCTCCGGGAACCGTCTCGAGGAACCGCTCGCCGACGAGGTGGACGACCGTCAGACCGGCGTCATCGCCACGCTCCGCGACGAAGTCGGCGACCGCGGCGTTCAGCGCGGCCGATCCGAGCGAGCCACCGAGGGCGACGACCAGGAATCGATCCTCGGGCACTCCGAGGCGCTCCCGAGCCGAGGCCCGGCCGCCAAGGCGATCCACTCCGAGCACCGCTCGTCGCAGCGGCGCCCCCGTGAAGGTCGCCCGGGGCAGTGTCGACTCCGGGAAGGCGACGGCGCAGGCCGCCGCGAAACGGGCGCTGATCACGCTCGAGCGACCCGGACGGCGGTCGTAGGAGATGACCACGATCGGGATCCTCAGCACGACGGCCGCGATGACCGGGCCGAGGCTGGCGTACCCGCCGACGGAGACCACGACCCGCGGCCGGCGGCGACGGAGCAGGCGCACCGACGCCAGGACCGCGCCCAGCATGAGCGGCACGAAGAGCAGATTCCGGGCCGTCAGGCGTCGCTGGAGGCCCACCACCCGGAGCAGGGTGAAGGGCACCCCGGTCGGCGGCACCATCTCGGCCTCGACCCCACGGAGCGACCCGACGTAGTGGAGGTCCTCGATGTCGTGACCGGCTGCGACGGCCCCCTCGACCACCGCGAGGGCGGGCAGCACATGCCCAGCAGTGCCTCCACCGGCAACGAGGAGATGACTGGCGCCGGTGGTGGCCATGACCTCAGCGGCTGTTCGATCCGCGGCGACGACGGCCCGCGCCCGTGGATCGGGCCGGATCCTCGGACACACCCCTCCGGGCGACATTGAGGAGCAGACCGGCCGCCACCAGCGAGGTGGACATCGACGAACCGCCGTAGGAGAAGAACGGCAGGGTGAGACCGGTCACCGGCATGAGGGCGACGACACCGCCCACGTTCACGAGGGTCTGCAGGCCGAACCAGGAGGCGATACCGGCAGCGAGCATCTGTCCGAAGCGATCCGGGGCGGCGAGGGCGGCCTGGACGCCGAACCAGACCAACATGCCGAAGCCCCCCACGACGGCGACCGAGCCGACGATGCCGAGCTCGTCGGCGACGATGGCGAAGATGAAGTCGCTGTGGGCGAGCGGCAGATACCCGAGTTTCGACCGACTGCCGCCGATCCCCGAGCCGGTTAGGCCGCCGTTCGCGATCGACAGGAGGCCCTGCCAGGACTGGTAGGCAAGGTAGTCCTTGTTGCCCTCCACATCGAGGAAGGCGACGAAGCGGTTGAAGCGACGCGGGGTCGCCATGATCACCAGCAGCAGGACGAAGCCGCTCGCCCCGGCGATCGCTCCGAGATGACGCAGGGGGGCCCCGGAGAAGAGCAACATCGTCATGACCACCGCCATCATCACGACCGCCGAGCCGACGTCACCCTGGGCCATGCACGCCCCCGCGGCGAGACCGCCGACACCGGCGACGGGCAGGGCCATGATCCTCCAGTCGCCGACCGCCCGCTCGCGACGGGCGACCATGTCGGCGATGAGCACGATGACCACGATCTTCAGGATCTCCGACGGCTGGAACCCGATCGGCCCGAGATTCACCCAGGACCGAGCGTCGTTCACCTCCTTGGCGACGCCATCGACGAAGGGCAGACCCATGAGCGCGAAGCCGAGGATCGAGCCGGGCACGGCGAGCGGACGGATCGAGCGGTAGGGCACCCTCATGGCGACCGCCATGCCGAAGACGCCGACCGCCGTCCACATGACCTGGCGCAGCACCATCGAGTACGGGGACGCGTCTCCGCCGACGTTCTTCGCCGCCGACGCCGACAGCAACATCACGAGGCCGAGCAGGACGAGCACGGCGACGATCACCATGATCGCGTAGTACGAGAGCGGCGCGGTGTCGAGCTGCTCGCGTCGCAGGGCTCCGGCCAGGTGCCGGCGACCCGACGGGCCCTGATGTCGACGACTCCCCCGACCACTCTGACGGCTCTTGTCGATCGCCGCCTGACGCCGACGGGCGATGTCGTCTCCCCTGATCAGCGCGAGACCCATGTCATGCTCCCTTCACCGCGGCTCCACGCTGCGCGAGGTCGGCGACCACACGAGCGAAGTGCTCCCCCCGAGCGGCGTACCCACCGGTCGGATACCAGTCGAAACTCGCGCAGGCCGGTGACAACAGGACGACGTCACCCTCCTCGGCCTCATGGATCGCCGACTCGACGGCGGTCTCCATCGATCCGGCGTGACGCACCGGGGCCCGCCCGTCGAATGCCGCGGCGATCTCGTCGGCGGCCTCCCCGATCGCGACGACGGCCCGAACATGCGCGGCCGCCTCCCCGAGGACCGACAGATCGAGGTCCTTGTTCCGTCCACCGGCGATGAGGACCACCCGCGGGAACGAGCGGATCGCCGCGAGAGCGCCGTGAGGGGTCGTCGCCTTGGAGTCGTCGAAGCATGGGATGCGGTCCACCTCGCCGACGAGGCTGATCCGGTGCGCGGGGGCCTCGAACCGCGCGAGCGCGGCCGCCACCTGTTCTGGGGTCGCCATACCGGTCTCGATGACCGAGGCCGCGGCGGCGAGCGCGTTGGAGATGTCGTGGGGAAGGCTCCGACGCATCTCGCGGGCCTCGATCACCGCTCCCCCGGGATGACGGAGGACGCCGTCGACGACGCGGTAGTCACCGTAGTGGGGTGTCGGTGTTGCCGCAGGCGACGGTCCGATGTCCCGCCTCCTCCAGCATCGAGGCCACCATCGAGACCGTCGTCGTCTTGCCGTCGGTGCCGGTGACGGCGATCATCGGCCTCGCGCCCCCCGGCCGCTGCTGCTCCCACATCCATGCCAGTTCGATCTCGCTCGCGACGTGCCGGTCGGCCGCGATCGCGGCGGCGACGAGCGGGTGCCCCTCCGGAACCCCGGGGGCCGGCGACACGATGTCGAACGATCGGATGAAGCTGTCGAGGTCGCCCGGGAGCGACTCGATCTCCACGCCGAGTCGCGCGGCCTCGAGCACCTTGGCGTCATCGATCGCGTCGTCGGTCACCAGCACCCGATGGCCGAGGCGCTGCATGGCCCGCACCGTCGAGACACCGGCGATGCCGAGGCCGTGCACGAGGGAGGTCATCGTCATCCGGCCGCGATCCTCGTGAAGTCGGCGATGAAGATCGCGAGGGCGAGCGCTACCGAGACACCGGCGAGGAGCCAGAACCTGATGATCACCGTCGTCTCCGGCCAACCGCCGAGTTCGAAGTGGTGATGGATCGGCGACATGCGGAACAGGCGCTTGCGTCGGCCGGAGGCCTTGAACACCGTCATCTGCACCGCGACCGAGCCGGCCTCGATGACGTTGATGCCGCAGATCAGCACCAGCAGCAGATGGGTGTTCATGGTCAGGGCGAGGAAGGCGAGGGCGGACCCGAGCCCGAGGGCTCCGACGTCACCCATGAAGATCCGGGCCGGCGCGGCGTTCCACCAGAGGAAGCCGAGGCATGCCCCTCCGAAGGCCGCCGCGAAGACGCCCATGTCGAGGGGGTTGACCACCTCGTAGATCTCGGGGTTCCTGAGAGCCCAGTACCCGATGATCATGAAGGCGCCGAACCCCATGAGGGCCGAGCCACCGGCCAGACCGTCGAGTCCGTCGGTGACGTTGACCGCGTTGGTCGTGGCCCAGATCAGCATGCCGGCCCAGAGCACCCACACGAACTGCGGGACCTCGAAGCCGAGGTCCCCGGCGCGGGTCAGGCTGATCGTCTCCGAGATGCCGGTCGAGCTGACCAGCCACCAGGCCATACCGATGCTCATGAGCATCGTGATGTAGTTCTTCTGCTTCCAGAAGATGCCCCGGTTGTGCCGTTTGCGGACCTTGATCCAGTCGTCCGCCAGACCCATGGCCGCCATGGCGAGCACGCCGACCCACACGATCATCGCCTGATCCGAGAAGGGGAGGTCGCGCACATGGGCCGCGATCCAACCGACGAGGGCCGCGCCGACGATGGCGAGACCGCCCATGGTCGGGGTTCCCTGCTTGGGCATGTGGTGCTCGAGTCCGAGGGTCTTGTCGTCCTCCACCAGGATCGGCTGACCCTGACCTCGGGCCTGGAAGAAGATGATGAGGAAGCGGGTGCCGAACAGCGACACGAGGGTCGCCACCGCTCCCGCGATCATGATCGCGATCATCGGTCCACTCCGAGAACGGCGCGAGCGACCTCACGGTCGTCGAAGTGGTGGATCTCTCCGTTGCGCTCCTGCGTGGTCTCGTGACCCTTGCCGGCGATCAGCACCATCTCACCGGGGCCAGCGGCGCGGATCGCCCGACCGATGGCCTCGGCTCGGTCGACCTCGACGACCACACCGGCCCGCTCTCCCTCGGTCATACCCGAGAGCATGTCCGACAGGATGTCCTCCGGGGCTTCACCCCGAGGATTGTCCGAGGTCAGCACGACGGCATCGGCGAGCAGGGCTGCTCGGCCCATCTCGGGTCGCTTCTCCCGGTCGCGTCCCCCTCCGCATCCGATGACCACCGTGCACCGCGCTCCCGGGGCTGCCTCGCGTGCCCCCTCGATGAGTCGCGTCAGCGCGTCAGGGGTGTGCGCGTAGTCGACGACGACCACCGGGGATTCACCATCCGCCCCGACGACCGGCTCGAAGCGACCGGGAGCCGGTGGGCAGTCAGCGAGCGCGCTGGCCGACACCGCCGGATCGACTCCGAGGAGATCGGCGGCATCGAGGGCGGCGATCGCGTTCTGCATGTTCACCGCACCGCCCATGGGTAACCGAACCGACTGGGAGCGCCAGACGAAGGCGGTCTCGGTCACGCCGACCGCCACCTCCGATGCCTCGTCGGCGGAGAACGCCAGGGTCGGGACCGCTGCTCCGTCGAGGAGGAGCCGGCCATGCAGATCGTCGGAGTTGACCAGGGCGCGTTGGCAGGCATCGGCAGCGAAGAGCTGGGCCTTGGCCCGGAAGTACTCCTCGGTGGAGCCGTGCAGGTCGAGATGGTCTCGACCGAGGTTGGTGAAGACCGAGAGATCGAAACGGATGCCAAGCACGCGGTCCAGGGTCAGCGCGTGCGATGACACCTCCATGACCACCGCCGTCCGCCCCTCCTCGACCGACCGCGCGAGACCACGGTGGAGGTCGGTCGACTCAGGAGTGGTGCGCGGGCCGCTCAGGGTGCCGATCACCTCGACGTCGTGACCGGCCGAGGCGAGCACATGCCCGAGGAGATGCGCCACCGTCGTCTTGCCGTTGGTACCGGTGATCCCAACCATGAGGAGTCGCGTGGCGGGGTCGCCGTGCACCGTCCGAGCCGCGTGAGCCATCGCCGTCCGGGCGTCGGTGACGACGATCTGTGGGACGTCGACGGCGAGGCGACGCTCCACCAGGAGAGCGACCGCTCCTCGCTCGAGGGCCTCAGCAGCGTGGTCGTGCCCGTCGTGGTGAGCGCCCACCAGGCAGGCGAAGAGGGAACCCGGGACCACGCGCCGCGAGTCGTGGTGAACATCGGAGACCGCAACCGTGGACGCGTCGAGCGCGGCCCCACCGGTGTCGACCGCGATCAGGAGGTCCGCAGGGAGTCGCCCGGCGACCTCATCGAGACCGAGAGCAGCTGCCACGGTGATCACGCCTGCTCGCAGGCCGGGGCCGTGTCGGGCGGTTGGAGGCCGAGCTCGTGGGCCACGGTGGGGACGAGACGCGAGAACACCGGTGCCGCGGCGGTACCGCCGAAACGGTTGATCGTCCCCGCCGGGGGCTCGTCGATGCTGATCAGCACCGTGATCTGCGGGTCCTCAGCGGGGAAGAAACCGACGAAGCTGGAGTAGTAGGCGTAGCGCCCGTTCTCATCGAGATAGCCACCGTTGGGCTGCGCCTTGAGCCCGGTACCCGTCTTGCCGGCCACGTTGAACGAGTCGACTCGGGCCCGTGAACCGGTTCCGGCGCAGATGACGTCGACCATCATCGACTGCACCGTCTCGGCGACCTCCGGGGTCACCACCTCGTGGGTGGCCGACGCGACGTTCGCCTCGATGGCGCCACCGCGGTCGACCGTCGCCCGGACCAGACGGGGCGCGACATAGAGGCCGTCGTTAGCGATGACGTTGACCGCCGACACAAGCTGGATGCCGGTGCTGGAGACACCCTGGCCGTAGCTCACGGTCACCTGCTCGGAGCCCTGCAGTTCGGTCCAGTGATGCAGGATGCCCGCCGACTCCCCGGGGAACCCGAGCGCGGACACCGACCCGAGGCCGAAGAGGCGCATGTAGTCCCAGTGCTTCGGGCGACCGGTCGCCTCCTGGATGTCGATCGTGCCGATGTTCGACGACTCGACGAGGATCCGGCGGACGCTCATCTCCTCATCGGGATGCTGGTGGGAGTCCTCCAGCAGATCCTCGCCGTACTCGCGGCGCCAGGGGACGATGAAGGTGGTGTCCTCGGTGACGGCCCCCTCGTTCAGACCGGCTGCGACCGTGATCACCTTGGCCACCGAGCCGGGCTCGTAGGAGTCGACTGCGGCCAGGTTGCCCGATGTGACCCGGACCTCCCCCGACTCGGCCTCGCGCTTGACGGTGGCCATGGCGAGGAGGTCACCCGAATCGGTGTCCATCACGATGCACTGGCCGGCCTTGGCGCCGATCTGATTGACCTGCGCGGTCAGAGCCGCCTCGCAGGCGTGCTGGATGGAGCGATCGATGGTGAGGATGAGGTCGTCACCGGGCACCGGGGCCGAGAGGACGACCTCGCTGCCCGGGATCGAGCGGCCCCCCGGCGCGACCTCGCGCTGACGCTCTCCGGATATTCCGGTCAGCATGGTGTCGTACTGCAGTTCCAGTCCGGCGATCCCGATGCCGTCGATGTCGGTGAGCCCGATGACCGACCGACCGGTGTCAC
>RGGX01000241.1 GCA_010024485.1 Actinomycetota bacterium
GAGGTGATCATGGTGGAGGGGATCGGGCGGATCTTCCTCGGTGGCCCGCCGATCGTGAAGGCCGCCCTCGGCGAGATCATCGAGCCCGACGACCTCGGCGGGGCCGAACTGCACACGCGCGTCTCGGGGGTTAGCGACTACATGGCGGCCACCGAGTCGGAGGCCTACGGGCGGGTGCGCGAGATCTGCGAGACGACCGCCCAGCGGCGGGTCGATGATCGCCAGGGTTGGCTGGACTGGGCGCCCCCGGAGCCACCGCTGCACGACCCCGAGGAGATCTACGGGATCATCTCCGCCGACGACCGCATCCCCTTCGACGCCACCGAGATCATCGCCCGCATGGTCGACGGTTCCCGGTTCGCGCCGTTCAAGCCCGAGTGGGGTACCTCGATCATCACTGGCTTCGCCCGCATCTGGGGACACATCGTCGGCGTCATCGCCAACAACGGCATCATCTTCTCCGACGCGGCGTTGAAGGCCACCCACTTCATCGAGCTCTGCGAGCAGCGGCGTATCCCGTTGCTCTTCCTGCAGAACACCTCGGGCTACATGGTGGGGCGCGACTCCGAGGCCGCCGGCATCGCCAAGCACGGGGCGAAGATGGTCGCTGCCGTCGCGAACGCGACAGTGCCGAAGTACACGGTGCTGATCGGCGGCTCCTACGGGGCTGGCAACTACGGCATGTGCGGTCGCGGCTTCCGGCCGCGCTTCCTGTTCGCCTGGCCGAACTCGCGGATCGCGACCATGTCGGCCGAGACCGCGCAGACAGTCCTCGTCGACATCCGCCTCGCCGGCTTGAAGGGCGACGACACGACCCCCGAGCAGGTCGAGGCGCTCCGCGCCGAGGTGGCCGAGCAGTACCTCACCCAGAGCGACCCGTATCACGCCACCTCGCGGCTGTGGGACGACGGCCTGATCGACCCGGTCGACACCCGCGACGCCCTCGGACTCTGCCTCGCCCTCGCCGCTCGTCAGGACGCTCCCGACCGGGGCAACCCGCTGGTGTACCGGATGTGATGTCGTGAGGATCCTGATCGCCAACCGCGGGGAGATCGCCCGCCGCGTCATCCGGACGGCCCGGGCCCTCGGCCACACGACGATCGCCGTGTTCGCCGACCCCGACGCCTCGGCCCCCTTCGTCGCCGAGGCCGACGTGTCGTTCCACCTCGGTCCCGCCGATCTCGCATCGAGCTATCTCTCGGTGGAGCGTCTGCTCGCCGCCATCGCCGAGACGGGTGCCGACGCGGTGCATCCCGGCTACGGGTTCCTTTCGGAGAACGCGGCCTTCGCCGAAGCCGTCGTCGATGCCGGATGCCGTTGGATCGGCCCGCGGCCCGAGGCGATCCGGATGATGGGCTCCAAGATCGAGGCGCGCCGTCTGGCCGCGGCGGCCAGCGTTCCGATTATCCCCGGCTTCGACGAGTCCCAAGACCCGGAGGTGCTCGCTCAGGCGGCGGATGGCATCGGGTATCCGGTGCTGGTGAAGGCGGCCGCCGGTGGGGGTGGCAAGGGGATCCGCATCGTCCACGAGCCGGAGGGTTTCCGAGCGGCCCTCGCTGAGGCCGCGGCCGAGGCGGAGCGCTCCTTCGGTGACGCATCGATGATCGTTGAGCGCTTCATCCAGCGTCCCCGTCATGTCGAGGTGCAGATCGTCGGTGACCGGCACGGTTCGGTGATCCATCTCGGAACCCGCGAGTGCTCGGTGCAGCGCCGCTACCAGAAGTTGCTCGAGGAGGCACCG
>RGGX01000242.1 GCA_010024485.1 Actinomycetota bacterium
CGACGATGTCGGCGATCGATCCGACCTCGGGTCCTGCCGAGCCCAGACCCATCACCCGACGGGCACCCGACGAGACGAGGTCGAAGGCGTCCTCGGGTGACTCGTGGGCGGCCATGACCATGAGGGCCGCCGCCTCGAGGGGATCGGAGCGACCCATCAGGTTGAAGGGGTCCTGCACGTTGTCGCCGCCCGCTGCCACCTCCACACCAGCCGCCCGAAGACGACCGACCGGCGCGATCCCGCGCGGTGTGAGGCGCTGATCATCACGTCCCTGGAGGAAGAGATTTGTCTGCGGCAGGGCGACCACGCCGATGCCGGACCGAGCGAGTCCGTCTCCGATCCGACGAACCCGGTCACTGTCGAGGGCCGACAGGCTCACACAATGACTCGCGGTCACCGCGTTCGCTCGATGTGTCTCCACCGCTGAGATGAGATCCTCGATCGTCAGCATCTCAGGGTTCAGTGTCTCGTCGACGTGCAGATCGAGCGGGATCGCCTCACCGGCGTGTTGCAGGAGGATCTCGATCGCGCCGACCGGATCCGGCTCGAGGTGAGGGCATCCACCGACCAGATGGACACCCATGTCGATCGCCTCCCGCAGAGCGGCGACGTTCGACTCGCTCCCCTCCCCGGTCAACGGCATGGTGATCATGGCCACCAGTTGGACGTCGAGGACTCCCTCGAACTCCCCGGCGACCCGCAAGGCGACATCGAGGTGCTCGACACCGACCGAACCGCCGACGTTCAGGTGGCTCCGCACCGCGGTGGCGCCACTCAACAGGAGCCGATCGAGTTCCTCCCGGATCCGCCCCGCCATACCTTCGGCATCGAACCGGCCGGCCGCCTCGGCCTCCATCCATGCCTCGATAGCCCCTCGGAGGTCGCCGGTGGGGTTCGGGGCGATCTCTGCTGTCAGTGCCTTGTCGAGATGGGCATGGGGCTCCGCGAGGGCCGGGAGGAGCAGTCGCCCGCCGACGTCCACACATGGCGCCTCGACTCCCGCCGGATCGATGTCGTCGGCGACCACCACGCCCGCGTCCACGAGCAGGTCGACTCGGCGACCGTCAACCACACCGTTCGAGATCACCAGGCGCTCTTCCACGAGGCGATGGTAGGCGTGAGCGGTGTGCCGGTGGCTACTGTCCCGTCTGTGAGCAGACGATTCGACGACCTCTCCGGGCCCGAGGTCGGTGACCGGATCACCGAACGTTCGATCATCCTCCTGCCGATCGGCGCCGTCGAGCAGCACGGCCCCCACCTCCCGATGTCCGTCGACCATGTCATCGCTGAGGAGGTTGCGACAGCGGTGACGGACCGTGTCGGTGACGAGCTCGACATCTGGCAGCTCCCGACACTGTCGATGTCGAAGTCGAATGAGCACGCATGGTCGGCAGGAACCATCTGGCTGTCATCCGAGACGCTGATGTCAGTTCTGCTCGACATCGGGCGGGCGGTCGCGACCACCGCCTCCCAGCGCCTGGTGCTCCTCAACGGCCACGGCGGGAACACGACGCTGCTCAACACCGCACTGCGAGAGATCCGACTCGCCACCGGCCTGCGCACCTTCCTCATGCATCCCTCGTTGCCTCCGGCCTACGGCGGAACGTCGACCGAGGACGAGCTCGGCATGGGCATTCACGGCGGTCTCAATGAGACATCCGTCTTCATGCATCTGCGCCCCGACCTCGTCGACCTCTCCAAGGCCGCCCGACGGGTCCCCGAGGCTCTCGCGTCGAATCGC
>RGGX01000243.1 GCA_010024485.1 Actinomycetota bacterium
GACCTCTGGCATTACACCCTCGCCCGCATGGTCGACGCCTGCGTCACCGCCGGCATCCTCCCCTACTACGGACCCTTCGGCGACATCCGCGACCTCACCGCCTGCGGCGACCAGTTCCGCAACGCCTACCTGCTCGGCTGCGTCGGCGCCTGGACCCTCCACCCCGACCAGATCGCCGTCGCCCGCGAGGTGTTCTCACCATCGGCCGCCGAAGTCGCCCACGCCCGCCGCGTCATCGAGGCCATGGGAGACGGCACCGGAGCGATCATGCTCGACGGCAAGATGGAAGACGACGCCAGCGTGAAACAGTGCCGGGTCGTCGTCGCCCTCGCCGAACAACTTGCCGCCACCGACCCCGACCTCGCCACCCTCTACGCCGCCCCATGAACGACCTGCGACCCCGCCGCAGCGTCCTCTACATGCCAGCGGCCAACGAGCGCGCCCTCGACAAAGCCCGCACCATCCCGGCCGACGCCCTCATCCTCGACCTCGAGGACGCTGTCGCCCCCGACGCCAAAGACGCCGCCCGATCCAACGCCTGCGCCGCCGCGGCGAGCGGTGACTACGGCAACCGCGAGATCACCATCCGCTGCAACGCCCTCGCCACCCCTTGGGGCGCCGACGATCTCGCTGCCGCCGCCACCAGCGGCGCCCAGGCCGTCGTCATCCCGAAGATCGAATCCGTCGACGAGCTGAACGCCGTGGTCACCCACCTCGACGCCGCCGGAGCCCCCGCCGACCTCGGCGTGTGGGCCATGGTCGAAACCCCGACCGCCATCGCCGACATCCGATCCATCGCCGCCCACCCCCGCGTGCCGGTGCTGGTGATGGGCACCAACGACCTGTTGAAAGAACTCCGGGCCGAAGCCGGAGCGAACCGCGAAGCCCTCGTGCCCCACCTCGCCGCCGCCCTCCTCGGCGCGCGCGAAGCCGGCAAGGTCATCCTCGACGGTGTCTACAACGACGTGCGCGACCCCGACGGATTCCTCGCCGAAGCCGAACAGGGACGCCGCCTCGGCTTCGACGGCAAAACCCTCATCCACCCCTCACAGGTCGACCCGGCGAATGACACCTGGGCGCCGAGCACCGAGGCCGTCGACCACGCCGAGCGGGTCATCGCCGCCTTCGAAGCCGCCGAAGCCGAAGGCCGCGGCGTGATCACCGTGGACGGGCGCATGATCGAGAACCTCCACGTCGACAACGCCCGGCGCGTGCTCGCCACCGCCCGTGCCATCGCCGAACTCGGCGGCTGAACCTCAGCCGTCGACGGTGCGGCGGATCTCGACGATCTTGGAGGCCGCGTCGTTCGCGTCGTCGCCCTGATCGGCAAGCAACGCTGAGCGATCCTTGGCCGCCTCACGCTCGGCCCGGGCCGTGTCGGCCCGGTCGATCGCGGCCTCGGTGCCGTGCTCATTGATGAACTCGGCCCACTCGACCAGCGAATCGACCATCTCGTCCTCGGGGACGACGGCGACATTGCGACCCTTCACGAACAGGTGCCCGCGCCGGTTGCCGGCCGCGATACCGAGATCAGCCTCACGGGCCTCACCCGGGCCGTTCACCACGCACCCCATGACCGCCACCTGCAACGGCAACTGGCGCTCACCGAAGGCATCCATGGCGCGCTTGGCGACATCGATCACATCGATCTCGGCGCGACCACACGACGGACACGCAATGAGATCGACGTTCTTGCGCTCGCGAAGACCGAGCGCCTCGAGCAGCTGACGGCCCGCTCGCG
>RGGX01000244.1 GCA_010024485.1 Actinomycetota bacterium
AGCGCCCACAGGGCGACCCCGCCGAAACCCGAGCGACGCGCGAGGTGGACGCGCTCGCGGACACCCTCGGCATCGATCCAACGCACCTGACGTCGCTGGACGCACGATGCCGAGCCGTCGGTGAGCTCGAGGTCGTACTCGAAGGCCCACTCCGCGGTGACCGGGTCGTAGAGGGGGTTGCCGCCCCGACGAGCGATGAGGTCGTCGACCGATGCCGGTGTCACCCCGGTGCGACCCGGCGCGTCGGCCGGGCAGGTCCCCTCGGTGTCGACCACCCAGTTGTAGCCGTAGGCCGGAACGCCGAGCACCAACTTCGAGTGATGCTCGACCGGCACGGCCTTCAGCGCCCCGTCGATGACGTCCCGGGTCCATGCGAGCGGGGCGATCGGGCCCGCGGACGAGGTCGAGTAGTCGTAGGCCATCAGGCGGATCGAGTCGACGTGCTCGGCGATGGTGCCGTGCGCGTACACCCAGTAGCCGATCTCCCCGGTGGTCGCCACGTCGTAGACGGGAGGGATCGACACCGTCAGGGTGCGCCCCTCCGCGTGCAGGGCGGAGGCGAGTTCCTCGATGAAGGTCACCCAGGCCGTGGAGGTCGTCGGCCAGGTCGCTGGATTGTCGGCGAAGGCGAACTGCTCGTAGTCGATGTCGATGCCGGCGGCGTCGACCTCTCGGGCGAACGCGAGGATCTTGTCGATATGGCCGGCCCGGCGGGTGTCGTCGGCGAGGAGTGTCGCCATCGAACCGGCGGGGAGGTGGTCGATGAGCGAGGGCACGACCCGTGACCCGGAGGCCTCCAGCATCGAGGTGAAGCGCTCGGCCGCCGTCGACGGGGTGTTCGCATCGACCACCACCCGGCCGGTGCCGTCGACTGAGAACCAGAACGGGGACACCTCGCGGAACGCGCTGAGACGGCCACTCAGGGCCGGGTCGGCGAGGTTGTCGTCGAGCGTCCAGTACGGCGCCCAGGCATCGAGGGCGATCGCCCCCGGCGCGGCGACCGGTGGCTCGTCGCCCCGGAGCATCCAGGTGGCCCCGCCGATCAGGACCGCGATCAGCGCCAGCGCCCCGAGCGTCACGCGGCGGGACAGTTGCGACCGTTGGCGGCCGGCTGAGTGCCAGATCCCCGACAGGTCCGCCTCGGGCAGACTCGGGACGATCGTCGCCCCCCGGATCGGGTCGAGTCGGGCGACATTCGGGACGCCGATGGTGACACAGCCGGCGGCGACAGCAGATGCGAGCCCGGTCGGCGAGTCCTCGATGGCCATGCACTCGCTCGGATCGACCCCGAGGAGCTCGGCCGCCCGTCGATACGGCTCGGGGTGGGGCTTGCCCCGGGTGACGTCGTCGCCGCACACCACCGCGGAGAAGGTGCCTGGGGGGAGCGCGTCGAGGATCGGATCGACGAGGCGTCGCCAGGACATCGTCACCAGCGCGCACGGCACCCCCTCGGCCACGAGGGCGGTCAGGAGCTCACGAGCGCCCGGTCGCCAGGGGGTCTCGCGATGCACCGATGCGGTCACATCGTCGAGCAGGCGATCGATGATCTCCTCCGGGGAGAGGTCGTCGATACCGCCGTGCTCGATCATGTAGGCGGCCGAGTCGCGCAGATCGAAGCCGACCATCGCGTGGGCATGGTGATCGGGCCAGTCGCGCCCGTAGGCGGCGACGAGGCGCCGCTCGGCGGCGAACCAGTAGGGCTCGGTGTCGACGAGGGTGCCGTCGAGGTCCCACAGGACA
>RGGX01000245.1 GCA_010024485.1 Actinomycetota bacterium
GGAACCCGTTGGCCCCCGCCGCGGTGAAGATCTCGCGCGGGGCGATCCCCGCCGCCTCCCAATCGGGGTAGTGGGGCACCATCTCCTTGGCGATGAACGAGGCCACCGACTCCCGGAAGGCCTCATGGGTCTCATCGAAGATCGCTCGCATACCGTGACACTACGTGGGACCGGGATCTCCAGCCGAGGCGGCCGGTACGGTGGAAACGTGCCCACCGAGACCGTCACCCTCGCCTCGTCACGAGCCGTGGTGAACGTCGATCTCGCCGCCGGGGGGCGACTCGCCTCGCTCACCGTCGACGGCGACGAGTTGCTGCACACCGGTGACGCCGACACCGACGCGATGGGGTGGGGCTGCTACCCGATGGCACCCTTCGCAGGGCGCGTTCGCGACGGCCTGCTCACCCATGGGAGCCGGACCCACCAACTCCGGATCAACATGGCGCCCCACTCGATCCACGGCTCGGTGTTCGACCAGCGTTGGGAGCACGAGGGCGGCAACCGCTTCATCTGCGACCTCGGGCCCGAGTGGCCCTGGGCGGGTCACGCCGTCCAGGTCATCGATGTCGGCGCCGACGGCCTGAACCTCCGACTCGAGGTGCACAGCGCCGGCGAGCCGTTCCCAGCGAGCATCGGATGGCACCCGTGGTTCCGCACTCGACTGCGCACCGGTGAGCAGTTGAGGATCGAGGCCCCGGTCGGTCGCCAACTGCTCCGGGACGACACCGGGATGCCGACCGGAGACTGGATCGACCCGCTGCCCCGGCCATGGGACGACTGCTTCGGAGACATCACCTGGCCGGTCGTGCTCGACTGGGCCGGGCGACGGACACTGCGCATCGACTCCGACTGCGACTACGTCGTCATCTACGACGAGCAGCCCCACGGCTGGTGCGTCGAGCCACAGAGCGCCCCACCCGACGCCGTCAACGGCTCATCTCACCTCGTCACACCCGACTCCCCGCTGATCGCCACCACCACCTGGACCTGGTGAGGCCCGGTCGGCCGATGCCCGAGCGGCATACTGACGGGGTGGCAGAGCCGGACGAACGCGAGAACGACGACTTCGTCCGCGAACTCGTCCGCCGCGATAACGACGAGGGAACCTTCGGTGGCCGCGTCCAGACCCGGTTCCCGCCGGAGCCGAACGGCTATCTGCACATCGGGCACGCCAAGGCCATCACCCTCGACTTCGAGCTCGCCCGCGAGTTCGGCGGGGTGTGCAACCTCCGCTTCGACGACACCAACCCCGACACCGAGGACACCGCCTACGTCGACGGCATCCTCGAGGACCTCGCCTGGCTCGGCTTCCCGATCGAGGGCGAGCCCCTCTACGCGAGCGACTACTTCGAGCAGCTCTACGACTGGGCTGAGCACCTGATCGAGCGCGGCCTCGCCTACGTCGACGACTCCGACAGCGAGACGATCTCCGCGGGCCGCGGTGGCTACGGGAAACCCGGCGTCGAGAGCGAGTACCGCGATCGCGGTGTCGAGGAGAACCTCGACCTCTTCCGACGCATGCGCGCCGGGGAGTTCCCGGAGGGATCGCGGGTACTGCGAGCCCGTATCGACATGCAGCACGAGAACATGCAGATGCGCGATCCGGTCATGTACCGCATCCGGCACGAGCACCACCACCGCACCGGCGATCGCTGGCACATCTACCCCACCTACGACTGGGCGCACGGCCAGAGCGACGCCATCGAAGGGGTCACCCACTCACTGTGCACCCTCGAGTTC
>RGGX01000246.1 GCA_010024485.1 Actinomycetota bacterium
AATGGTACCCATCGCGCGACCGGCCCGACGGGGACACCGGCCGGCGCTCGATAACGACCCGAATCAGTGGACGATCGTGCCGACCGGCTCGCCGGCCAGGATCGAACGCAGCGAACCCGGCTGGCTCATGTCGAACACGACGATCGGGATCGCGTTGTCGCGACAGAACGCGATCGCCGTCGCGTCCATCACCTTGAGGTTCTTCGTCATGACCTCCATGTAGCCGACCTCGTCGTACTTCACGGCGTCGTCATTGGTGCGCGGATCGGCGCTGTAGACACCGTCGACCCCCGAGTGGGTGCCCTTCAACAACGCGTCCGCCTCGATCTCGGCGGCGCGGAGCGCGGCGGCCGTATCGGTCGTGAAGAACGGGTTGCCCGTACCGGCGGCGAAGATGACCACACGGCCCTTCTCGAGATGACGGACCGCGCGACGACGGATGTAGGGCTCGGCGATACGGGGCATCTCGATCGCCGACTGCACCCGGGTCGGCTGACCCTTGCGCTCGAGGGCGTCCTGGAGCGCGAGCGCATTCATGACCGTGCCGAGCATGCCGATGTGGTCGCTCTGGGTGTCGTCCATCCCCGACATCGCACCGGTGCGACCCCGCCAGAAGTTGCCACCTCCGACCACGACCGCCACATCGACGCCGAGGTTCTGGCGCAGATCGATGATCTCGAGCGCGGTCGCCTCGAGGGTCGCGCCGTCGAGCCCACGACCCGACGGCCCGGCGAGCGCCTCACCGGAAGGCTTGAAGACGATCCGCTTCCACCGGGGAGAGACCGTCTCAGACATCGCTCTCAGCCGATCTCAACCTGGGCGAACCCGGCGATGGTCGCCGAACCGATGAACTGCGAGACCGACTGCTTGTCGTCCTTGGCGTAGGGCTGCTCGAGGAGACACACATCCTTGAAGAACCCACCGAGGCGACCCTCGACGATCTTGTCGATCGCCTGCTCGGGCTTGCCCTCGTTGCGGGTGATCGTCTCGAGCGTGGCGCGCTCCGCCTCGACCACCTCGGCCGGGACATCCTCGCGACGCAGGTAGCGCGGCCGGGCGAAAGCGATGTGCACCGCCACATCATGGGCCATCGCGTCGTCGGCGCCGGACATCTCGACGAGCACGGCGTTGACTCCGCGCCCTCCCTGGACGTGCTCGTAGTGGCCGAGGACGTTGCCGTCCGCGGCATCGATCCGCACCACATCGCCGAGCTCGATCTTCTCCTTGAGCGTGATCTTCAACTCCTCGAGCTGCTCGTTGCGCGAGGCCACCGCATCGGGGCCGTCGGCGATCACCGCCGCCACCAGCGCATCGGCCTCAGCCTTGAACTGGTCGCTACCGGCGACGAAGTCGGTCTCGGACTTCAACTGGACGATCGCTCCGGTGCCACCGGACACCGAGATCGCGACGACACCCTGGTTGTTCTCGCGGTCATCGCGCTTCGCGCTCGCGGCGAGACCCTTCTCGCGGAGGAACTGCTTGGCCGCCTCGAGATCACCACCGGTGTCCTCGAGGGCCTTCTTGCAGTCCATCATGCCCGCGCCCGTCGACTCGCGGAGCGACTTCACATCCTGTGCGGTGAACGACATCTCGACTACCTCTCTCAGCTCTCTTCGGACGTCTCAGCAGCGGCCTCATCGGCCGCGGGCTCCTCGGCAGCGGGCTCCTCGGCAGCGGGCTCCTCGGCGACGGCTTCGGCCGCGGGCTCCTCGGCAGCGGGCTCCTCGGCGACGGCTTC
>RGGX01000247.1 GCA_010024485.1 Actinomycetota bacterium
GTCGTCACCCCGGACGGCCAGGAGGGCATCACGTCGAGCGCGAGCGCGTTCCGCTTCGCCGCGTTGTCGAGGGTGACGGTCGCGACCGACCCGGAGCGAGAGACGCTGATGTTCGTACCCATCCCGACAGCCTGCCACGTTGTGCCTGACTTGTGCGGACCGGTGCGCCCCCAGGGGGTCGAACCCTGAACCAACGGGTTAAAAGCCCGCTGCTCTGCCATTGAGCTAGAGGCGCTGGCGGAGCCTGCGGCTCCATCGACACCCGTGAGGTTACGGGACGGCGGAGCAACGAGACGCTCCCAGCCCTGTCGTCCTCTCACCGACGATCAGCTCCTTGGGTACGGTCTCGATGTGGACGACGCCGAGGGGCCAGAGATCACCGATGCCGAGGTGGCCGACCTCCCGCGCTATCGCATGGCCCTCGACGACCCGGATCCATCGGAGTTCCACTCCGAGATCAGGCAGACGGCTGACGGGTCGTGGATCACCCGATGGCTCACGGGATATCTGGTGGTCTCGCACGACGATGTCGTGGCCCTGCTCCGCGATCGCCATCTCGAGCAGGCGGCGGGAAAGGTGCCCGCTCTCATCCGAGGTGAGGTCGATCCGATCAGCACGCTCCCGTCCGACGACCTGCTCATCGCCGAGGGCGAGAAGCACACCCGCCTGAGACGCCTGGTCGGTCCGGCGTTCTCGACCAAGTCGATCGACACGCTCCGACCCGGGATGCGCGCCTACCTCGACCGCGCGCTCGCGGAGGCCGGCAACGGGGCCGGTGTCCCGTCGCAACTCGACATCGTCGAGTTGATGGCGGCCTATCCGGTCGCGACCATCTGCCAGTTGCTCGGCGTCGGCGAGGAGATGTGGGACGACTTCAGTCGCTGGGCGGAATCGCACTTCATGGTGCTCAAGTCATCGGAGGAGGGCGACCTCGACCGCGACCAGCGGATCGAGGCCGACGCCCGCGAGCTCGAGGAGTTCTGCATCGAGTTGATCGAGTCGCGCCGAGCGGAGCTCTCTGACGACCTCCTCAGTCGCCTGATCATCGAGAACCAGGACGGCGACCGGCTGAGTACCGACGAACTCGTGTCGCTTATCCGGAGCATGATCGCCGCCGGCATCGACACCACGCGCAACCAGATCGGGTCGCTCATGGCCCTACTGCTCGAGGATCGGGAGACGTGGGAGCGTCTTCGCGACGATCGCAGCCTCGTCCCGGCCGCTGTCGAGGAGTCACTTCGGCTTCTCAACCCGATCCGGGTCGCGATGCGAACGGTTCGCGAGCCGTTCACACATCGAGGGGTGAGGTTCCAGCCCGGAACACTGATCGCCTTGCATCTCGCCGCCGCCGGTCGCGACGGCGAGGTCTTCCAGGAACCGGATCTGCTCGATCCGCACCGCGCCAACGCGCGCTCTCACGTCGCCTTCTCGAACGGTGTCCACCACTGTCTCGGTGCTGCGCTCGCGAGGGCCGAACTGCAGGAGATGCTCGCCGCAATGCTCGATGCATGGACCGATGTGGAGTCCGCTGGGCCAGTGGTCTGGAAGCACGCTCGCCTGCCCGTGTGGGGAGCGGACTCGGTACCGGTACTCGTGGCACCGGCCTGAAAACGCCCGTGGGCCCGTCGACCGGGTGGTCGACGGGCCCGTAGGGAGGATGACAGTGGTGTCGGTCAGTCGCGGTTGCGACGGGTGGCGGCGATCGCGGCGAGCGATCCTCCACCGGCGAGGATCA
>RGGX01000248.1 GCA_010024485.1 Actinomycetota bacterium
AAAGACCACCGTCGCCGTCGACACGATCATCAACCAGCGCGGTCTCGGCGTGAAGTGCATCTACGTCGCGATCGGCCAGAAGGGTTCGACCGTCGCGCAGACCGTCGAGACCCTCCGGCAGGCGGGCGCCCTCGAGTACACGGTCATCGTCACCGCCCCCGCGGCCGACGCCGCGCCGTTCAAGTACCTGGCCCCGTACGCCGGTTGCGCGATGGGTCAGCACTGGATGGAGAACGGCGAGCACGCCCTCGTGGTGTACGACGACCTCTCCAAGCAGGCCGAGGCCTACCGCCAGCTGTCGCTGCTGCTGCGTCGTCCCCCGGGCCGTGAGGCGTACCCCGGCGACGTCTTCTACCTGCACAGCCGGCTCCTCGAGCGCGCGGCGAAGCTCTCCGATGAGAACGGCGCCGGCTCGCTGACCGCTCTGCCGATCATCGAGACCAAGGGTGGCGACGTCTCGGCGTTCATCCCGACCAACGTGATCTCGATCACCGACGGCCAGGTGTACCTCCAGGACAGCCTCTTCAAGTCGGGTGTCCGCCCCGCGGTCGACGTCGGTATCTCGGTGTCGCGAGTCGGCGGCGCCGCTCAGATCAAGTCGATGAAGTCCGTGGCGGGAACGCTGAAGCTCGACCTCGCGCAGTTCCGCGAGCTCGAGGCGTTCGCCACCTTCGGCTCCGAGCTCGACGCGGTGTCCAAGGCCCAGCTCGAGCGTGGCTACCGACTCGTCGAACTGCTCAAGCAGCCGCTCAACTCGCCGATGTCGGTGGAGGAGCAGGTCGTGTCGATCTTCGCCGGCACCAAGGGCTACCTCGACGACATCGCCGTCGCCGACGTGCGTCGGTTCGAGGCTGGACTGCTCGAGTTCATTCGCAGCCAGCACGGTGCCCTGTTGACCGAGATCCGCTCCAGCGGCGTTCCCGATGCCCTCGAGGGCGCGGTCCAGTCCTTCAAGGACCAGTTCGTCGCCGAGACCCAGGCCGCCTCCGGCATCAGCGTCGACCCCGCGTCGGTCGACGCCGACGAGGTCGGCGAGGCCGAGTCCACCAAGACGCTGGCGACCGAGTGACGCAGGACGACTGACATGGCAGGTGGACAGGAGCGCATCCTCAGGAGCCGCATCAAGTCGATGCAGGCGACCAAGAAGATCACGCGCGCCATGGAGCTGATCGCGGGATCGCGGATCGTCAAGGCCCAGCAGCGGGTCCAGGCGGCCGTGCCCTACTCGGAGCAGATCACCGAGGTCGTGAAGGACCTGGCCGCGGCCGGGGGCTCCTCCGACTCGCCCCTGCTCGCGGGTCGCGACGAGGTCCGCACCACCTGCTATGTCGTCATCACCGCCGACCGCGGTCTCTGCGGCGGGTACAACACCGGCGTCCAGCGCGCGGCCGAGGGCGAGGTCAAGGCCGACGTCGTCGCCGGGCGCGACTACCGGATCGTGCCCGTCGGCAAGAAGGCCGACGGCTACTTCCGCTTCCGCGGCTACCAGCTCGGCGAGACCTTCTCGGGTTTCAGCGACAACCCCACCTACGAGAACGCCCGCGACATCGGTCGCTACGTGGTCGGCCTCTTCCAGTCGGGTGAGGTCGACCGGGTCGAGCTGGTCTACACCCGCTTCATCACCCCGGGCAGCCAGGAGGTCGTGCTGCGACCGCTCGTGCCGCTGTCGGGTGACACCGTGGCCGGCGGCGACGGCAAAGCCGGCTCCGACGACGGCTC
>RGGX01000249.1 GCA_010024485.1 Actinomycetota bacterium
TCCTCCACTAGCACCGCGTCGAGACCCACCCTCTCCGCGAGGGCCGCGCCCTCGGCGAACGAGGACGGATCAAGTGGGGTCTCGGGCTCCCTCAGACCAGGATCGAGCTTTCCGAGCGGGAGCAGAGATTCGACGAGCACGTCGACAGCGTCGCCGATCACCTCACCGGCGGACGAGACGGACCCGGAATGCGTCGAACCACCACCGGGTTGGTTCAGCACATGCCCTCCCCCAGTTCGATCATCGACCAGGTGCTCGACGCCACCATCGCACCCGGCTTCACCGCCGTCGGATCCAGCGTTCGTCGCCGACTCTCCGACTGGGGTCCCCCGGTCGAGCGGGACCTGTCGGGGGAGACCTTCGTGATCACCGGCACCACCTCGGGAATCGGCTTCGAGATCGCGTGCGGACTCGCCGCGGCCGGTGCGAGGGTGATCACCGTCGGCCGGGATCGCGTCCGCACCGAGGCGTCAGCGGCCGACATTGGGGCCGAGCCGGTGGTGGCCGACATGTCGGACCCCGACGCGGTGCGCGAGGCCTGCCGCATCATCATCGCCGAGACCAATCGGATCGATGGACTCGTGCACAACGCCGGTGCGCTGTTGGACGTCCGAACCGAGAACGCCGGAGGCATCGAGACCACGATCGCCGCGCAAGTCATCGGCCCATTTCTGATGACCAGCCTGCTCCTCGAGCGACTGTCGAGTGACCGTCCCACCGATCCCGGCCGGGTGATCACCGTGTCCTCCGGCGGGATGTACGCCGCTGGGCTCTCGGTTGGCTCACTCCAGATGAGCGCCGACGACTACCGGGGATCCGAGCAATACGCCCGGGCGAAACGGGCGCAAGTAACCCTCAACGAGATGTGGGCGCACCACGTCGACCCGAAGCGGGTGGTCTTCCACGCCATGCACCCCGGTTGGGCCGACACCCCAGGTGTGCGGACTTCCCTCCCTCGCTTTCACCGGGTTCTGTCCCCCGTGCTGCGTTCCCCAGCCGATGCCGCCGACACCGTGCTCTGGCTGTTGGCCTCCGAGGAGGGCGCCGCCTCGAGCGGCGGGTTCTGGCACGACCGTCGACTGCGCCCGATCCACCGCCTGCCGACGACACGCCGCACCGACACCTCCGACCGGCGCCGTCAACTCTGGGAGTGGGTGACCGAGATCGCTGGTGCTGACCCCGAACGGAGCCTCTGAACCTCGCGAACGGGTTCGGTCAGCCGGCGAGGGTGTTGCCGAAGATCTGCCAGGCCAGGGCTGACTTGGCCGTCAGGCTCAGCACCAGGTAGACGCGCTCCCCGTAGAGGTAGTCGGACCATCGTCCGATCCCCCGGTACTGCAGCCACTGGTTGAGGGCGAACAGGTTGAAGAAGATGAAGAGGCTGATCAGGATGCCCCACACGAACGCGGGGAACTCGGGCTGTCCAGACGGTCCGATCACATAGATGAACAACACCACCCAGGGCACACCACCGGCGATACAGCCGAACCAGAACGGGCTCCACCAGACCGGCTTGCCGGGGCGGTTCACCACCTCCATGATCCAGCCGAAGAGGATCATGGCGGCGTTCGCGCCGGCGAGACCGAGCAGGGCCGCGATGTCGGAGATCCCGAACACCATGGCGATGAGGATGATCATGAGCGTCGACGAGAGCGAGTACTCCACCCAGCGGAAGCGGTTCTGCTGACGAGCGAGTTCACCGAGGTAGCCA
>RGGX01000250.1 GCA_010024485.1 Actinomycetota bacterium
GGCGACCCCGTGGAACGGTCGTGACGGTAGGAGCCGAGGATGTCGCGATCGACGACGATGTCGCGGTCATCGAGCACGGTGGCCGCCGCACCGAGGACGCGATCCTCGTCGGTCACGATCGCTCGGCGCTCAGCAGGGATCGGCGAACCTTGCCGGCGTCGTCGCGGACCGGTTCGTCGACAAATTCGTAGGTGTCGGGGCACTTGTACAAGACCAGACGTTCGGCCATGTGCGCCCTGAGATCGTCGACGCTGACGCCACCCGGCGCGTCGACCACCGCGTGTACTCGCTGACCGAGATCATCGTCGGCGATGCCGATCACCGCGCATGAACGCACCGAGGGATACTCGTCGATGGCGGCCTCCACCTCGGCCGGGTAGATGTTGGCACCACCGCGCAGGATCAAGTCTTTACGACGATCCGCGAGGTAGACGTAGCCCTCGGCGTCGATCCAACCGAGGTCGCCGATGCTCTCCCAGTCGCTGTCGCCGAGGCGTCGGGCGTCGGCTCCGAGATACCGGTACGTCGAGTCTCGGCCGCCATCGGCCCGCATGAAGATCTCGCCGACCTCACCGGGATTGGCGTCGGCGCCGTCCTCGCGCACGACTTTCATCTCCCCGGTGAATGGACGGCCGACCGAGCCGCGATGCTCGAGCCACTCACGCCCCGTGATCCAGGTGATCGACTGGACCTCGGTGCCGGCGTAGAGCTCGCAGAGCACATCGGGCCCCACCCAGTTGATCCACTCCTCTTTCAACCATGCGGGGCAGGGCGCGGCCATGTGCACGGCGATCTCGAGCGAGCTCATGTCGGCCGCGGCGCGGACCTCCTCGGGGAGCTTCCAGATGCGGTTCATCATGGTCGGCACCAGGTAGAGGTACGTCGGGCGGTGCTCGGTGACGGCGGCGAGCACCTCCTCGGGAACGAAGCGCGGGAAGTTCACCACGTGGTTGCCGCCGACGAGCGCCAGCGAGGAGATCGAGAACGGGGCGTTGTGATAGAGCACGCCGGGGATCACACAGCACGAGGTCGTCGGGAGGAAGAACCCGGGGGCGTCGGTGTCGAAGCGACCCGGCACCGAGGCCAGGATGATCTTCGGTCGGCCGGTGCTACCGCCAGAGGTGGGGGCCTTCCAGAACTCGGTGACGGCATCGGGGAGTTCGGAGTCGTCGATCGACGGGTCGGGTTCGAACCCGACAGGCACACAGGAGCGTTTAGGGACGCGCCCCTCGTCGACGCCGATCACGAGTCGTGAGTCGGCGAGTTCGACGATCTCCTCAAGTTCGCGGCCAGGAAGTTTGGCCGACACCGGCTGGGGGGTCGCCCCGAGTTTCCAGAGCGCGAAGGCGGATTCGAAGAACGCGGTCGAGTTCGGCAGGGCGATGGTGCAGAGGTCACCGGGCACAACTCCCATGTCCGCGAAGGCGCGAGCGAGTCGATTCGTCCTCCGGTCAAACTGGAGCCACGACAACGTCGTGTCGCCGCAGGTGAGGGCGGGCTCGTGCGGGCGCTCGGCGGCGTGCAGCGAGATCGCCCGCGAGATTGACAGTTCGGCCATCGCCGGATCGTAGATCGACGCTCGGTAAGTGACGGGAGCCGGGTTGACGCAACTGGGTGGCTAGGTTCCGGCCATGGACAGCGTCGAAGTCATCGCCGACCGACTCATCAGCGCGATCGAGGCGGGCGACCGAGAGGCTCTCGGTGCGCTCTA